>CAZENC010000508.1:0-2345 GCA_964513115.1 uncultured Desulfobacteraceae bacterium
ATTAAAAGCCGGCTAATTATAGCCAATGCATGGCATCACCGCTCGGATTCTCTTTCCTCTATAGCTGTTTTTATGGGTGTCGGGGGGGCGCTCATCAACCCATCCTGGCACATATTGGATTCCTTCGCCGCCGTTTTGGTATCCTTCTTTATCATAAAAGTCGGTCTGGAAATCCTTAGGAATAGCCTGCGTGAATTCACCGACACCGCCCCTCCACCAGAAATCCTGAATAAGATCAGCGACTGCACCCGGAGTGTGGAAGGGGTGCTTGATATGCATGATCTCAGGGTCCGAACCTCTGGGGGGATGTGCCAAATGGAAACCCATATTGTAGTGGATGGCCAACTGACCGTTTCCGAGGGCCATAGAATCGCCAAGGCAGTGGAAAGTTGTCTGGCTGAAGAAATCGAAGATTTCGACCGAATCATTGTCCATGTGGACCCCGCGATCCAAGACAGAGAGCCTGAATGACCGGGTAACTTCGCTTTTAGGCGGTCTAAATAACCGGTTTTGTTTGAATCTGCTGTATCGAAGGTGGTTATATTGAACGAACTTCGGACTATTGAAAGATGGAAACAAAAAACCAAACATATTAAGATTGAGATCTACGCGCTATATCTCGCTTATAGAGACCCCAGAGTCCCTTGGTACGCCAAGGCATTGGTCGCTGTTGTAGTTGGATATGCGTTCAGTCCGATAGATCTGATCCCCGATTTTATTCCTGTTTTAGGATACCTTGATGACCTCATCTTATTACCTCTTGGAATTGCTGTTGCGTTGAAGATGATCCCCGAGGAAGTTATGGCGGACTGCAGGAGCCGGTCTAAAGAAGTGATGAGTCAAGAAAAGCCTGTGAACTGGATGGCAGCAATTGTTATCATATCTATTTGGCTTATGTTGATTGCTATGACCATCGCGTTGGTTGTTAGTCTCTCGAATGCCAGCAAATAATACAAACGCGGCCAACGCTGTTATCTCGGGCATTTTGTGCTCTCTTGCTATTTCGGTCCATCAATCTTGATAACTTCACACATTAATGATAAAAATTAAACTTGGAATGAAAAAACAACTTATGCTCAAGAGAGGAAGTTGCTTTGCAATCAACGGACCCTCTTGCAATTTATTGAAAAAGCACCTTTTTTGTTAACCTACTAAATAAATTTACGAGGAGGTAAAGAATGGCTTACGAAACCGTTATTGTGGATCAAGAAGATCATTTGGGAACCATAACCCTTAATCGTCCGGAGCAACTCAACACATTCAACAACGCTCTTGCAACTGAACTGGGTCAGGCTCTCAAGGAATTGGATTCCGAGCAGGATGTGAGGGTTGTCATCCTTAAGGGCGCGGGCAAGGTGTTTTGTGCCGGGATCGATGTAAAGGATTTTTTCGGCAAGACCGCATTTGAGTACAGGGCATGGGTGGAGCTCATGGAAAATGCACTGATTACAATCAGCAGGATGAGCAAGCCGGTCATAGCACAGGTACACGGCGTGGCTGCAGCAAACGGCGCGGGCCTTGTGGCAGCGGCGGATTTGGCTGTTGCAGCGGATGACGCTCGACTTGGACTGACTGCTATTAATGTGGGGCTTAATTGTATAGGGCCTGTTGTGCCGGTGTCACGGTCTGTTGGTCGAAAACGAGCCCTGGAGATGCTCTTTTTCGGGGAACTTATACCGGCTAACGATGCACTGACAATGGGACTTGTGAACCGGGTTGTCCCTGCAGCCGACCTGGAAACAGAGACACGAAACTGGGCGGCAAAACTGGCCAAAAAGAGCCCTGTTGCCTTGCAGCTTAGCAAAAAGGCCTTTTACGCCGCGGCAGACCTGGATTATTACAAGGCATTCGAATATATGAATGAGGCATTTGCCCGACTCTGCACTGCGGAAGACGCTCAAGAGGGAATAAAGGCCTTTATGGAGAGGCGAGACCCGGTGTGGAAGGAATGTTGAGGAAAACCAAAAATAGAGGGGGCTGTCCGATGAAATCTATTGTGGCATTGATAAGGAAACATTTTTTGCTAATAGCAATCTTGTTTCTTTCAATATCAGGTTTGCAGGGAAGTCTGGTTGGGGGTTCACAGGAAGAAAATATTTTGGGGCCACAATCAAAGCGTGCCATAGGTGAACAGCATGTCCTTGTTCTTGCCGTTCGGTTTCCTGACGTAGAACCGAGTTTTCCCCTAAAGCGCATTCGAAGAAAAGCTGTCGAAGGCCTTAACAAATATGTAAAAGAGCAATCGTATGGCCTGACATGGGTGAAGGCGGACTTTAGGGGGTGGTTGAACCTTCCCGACCCGATTCGAAAATATCAGGTTAGCCCTTATAATTTTAAAGTCGATC
>CAZENC010000509.1:0-359 GCA_964513115.1 uncultured Desulfobacteraceae bacterium
TACGGCCTGGCTTCGGCCGTTTATGAATACCTTAGCGGTTTGCATATTAAATCCTCCTACGATTTGATGATATATATTGAAGTATATATCATATGGGATGGCCTTGTCAAGTTTGATCAAGGCGAAAGGCCGGGAAACGTCAAAGTCGGCACCAACTTAGTCAAATTTGATAAATTTTCACTGCCAACAATAAGATATGAATCCAAAATTCAAATATTGAAATTATAAACAATATCAAAATTCTAATATCAAATGATCACAATTTACAGATATTACATTCTAATGTGAATGAGAAATAATGAATTATTTTAGAGACTTAGTTTCTTCTTGACTTTAACAATCCTTTCCTTGCGGACGGT
>CAZENC010000509.1:369-2345 GCA_964513115.1 uncultured Desulfobacteraceae bacterium
CCGCGCGGCTTTGTAACGTATCGTGCCCTGGTGCAGGAAACCGGCACTACACCACCTCTGCGGGCTTTACTATTGTAGGCGGCTATAGCAGCAGCTTTGAAGATTTCCGGTTCGGGTTTTTGATCATTTGCCTTGCTTTTTAGAAGAACATGGCTCCCCGGCATACCGTGCACATGAAACCACCAGTCTTGGGGATGGGCAAGTTTTATGCTCAGAATATCATTATCCCAGTCTGTTTTTCCTGCTACGACAGTCCAACCGTCTTGAAGTTCATACGTATATATCTGGTGTGGCTCGAGAATGTGTTGATTCACTTTTTATCACCTGGATTAATGGGACTTTTTCCGGCTTTAATCCGTTTTATCACCCGGCGGATTTTTCGCCAAATCCCAAAACAGCCCGGTCATTAACCGAAGCCCTTCTCGAGCAATGGGGGCTAAAAGATGTTCATTAGGGGCATGTTGCGAACAGCCGCCATAAGAATGTGGCACCCAGATGGTTGGTAGGCCTAAAATATCGGTGAAAGCGTCGTTAGGTAGCGTCCCCCCGAGGTTTGGAAGGAAAGCCGTCTTCTTGTCTGTGGTTTTCTCAAAGGAGCCAATTGTCCATTTGACCCATGGATTATCCGGGAATAGCCTGGTGGCCATGCCATATTGGTTGTCGATTCCTGTTATCTGTATTTGTTCAAAGCCATGTTCGTCCAAATGCTTCCTCACTGCCGCAATGAAGCCCTGCGGGTGGCTTCCTGATACATATCTAATATGGCATCTGGCCCATGCGCTGGACGGTATGGCATGAACAGGGTTGACGGGATTTCCGCACTCAAAGGCTAAAACATCAAGGGTGTTCCAGCCATAAACCTTTTCCGCCAGGCTTAACCCTGGCTCCCCCCAATCGTCGTCTATATCAGGCCCTTTCTCGCCGGTCACCTCTAACTCGGCCAGAACTTTCTTTATCGTTTCCGGAATACCATCCGGCTTAAGTCCTTCTATCAAAATCCGCCCCTGGGAACCCACCATTGAACTAATGGCATGGGCCAATATTATCGCGGGATTTGCCAGCAGACCCCCCCAGTTGCCTGAATGGTGCTCTCCTTCACGGAGCTTAAGGTTTATATCAAAATTAAAAACACCCCTGCTCCCACCGAATATGGTTGGTTTATCAGGATTAATACGGGGACCGTCTGAGGCAATAAGAACTTCTGCCTTTAATGCCCCCTTCTCCTGGGCACAGATTTCATGGAGTCCTACAGATCCCATTTCCTCGCCCATCTCGATTAATACCTTCACGTTGAAGCCTAACTCTCCCTGTTCCCTCAATAGCAAATTCAACGCAGCAAGGTTAATGGTATGCTGGCCTTTATTGTCTGCTACGCCTCGGCCGTACCATCTATCGCCTTCTTTAACCAAACGCCACGGCTCCAAGCCCCTTCTCCAGAATCCTTCCATTCCCCAGACCGTGTCGCCATGGCCGTATATGAGAACAGTGGGAAGACTTTCATCCTCTACCCGTTGAGCGATCAGGGAAGGTATGCGATCTATTATTGGGTTTTCAACAATTCGGCAGGTAAATCCCATTTTTTCCAGATAGGGCCATATTTCTTTCTTTAAATAATCCCTTAATTCAGAAACCCGGTCTTTGTTTTGGCTTTCCGTGGGATAGGCAACCCGTCGGGCGAGATCCTTAAAGAAAAACCCGTTATCAAAATAATTTTCAGCCTTTGCAATAGCTGTCTCTCGACTCGTTTCTTTTCTCATTATATCAACAAACCTTTCTTTTACAGTCTTAGCATTTAAGATAATGGATAATGGCAAGCGATCAGGCGGTCCCCGTCACATGTAAATTCAGGGGCGGTTGACCGGCATATTTCTTTTGCGTAACGGCACCGTGGATGAAAGGTGCAGCCGGAAGGCGGGTCTATGGGGTTAGGATAAGCAAGTCCAAGGTGGGTTTCAGGCAGCCCAAGTTTAGGATCA
>CAZENC010000510.1:0-2343 GCA_964513115.1 uncultured Desulfobacteraceae bacterium
CTTTTGGAGAAGCTAAAACCCCTGATGAAATTAGGAACGGGGCTGTTTGGCTAAAAGTTGGAAGCAGGACTGTGCGGGGTTTGAGGCAGGTCACTTGTGAACCGCGGACCTGTGTATCAAAGGATTATCCTTCTGATTTAAAAACCTATAAGCTGTTTGGCCTAACTATTGAAGGCGGGTTTTTTAATGTATTGGAGGTAGGTTTCTCGCCAGACTTTAGCTGCATTATCGGCGAGAACCATTCCGGCAAAACCGCGATATTTGATTTCATTAGCTTTGCACTGGGACGAGACCTGTCCGTGCTGAGTATTTTTGACCGTGAAGAAGAGCTTGATATTCTCCTCCGCCGGTTGAATGCCATACTCCAGCCAAATGGTAAGGTTGATTTATACCTCACCATGAATGGTCACTCCTACTACGTCTCCAGAACCTTCATTCCCGAATTTGATAAAAAGACGGGAAGGGTAATAAGCATTCAGAGCCGTCCTGAACCTTTGATATATAATTCCGATAAAGATGAGCTTGTACCGGTGGATATGCAGGAAATATCGGTCTTACCGGAAATCTATACTCAAGGGCATGTTGGGATTTTAAGGAGAAGCGTAGTATCTCAGCTCTCTCTTATTGATGACCTATCTGGTCTTTCAGGGCACCGGAAAGAGAGAGAGGGGCTAAGGGAAAAACTTAGGATAAATGCAGAAGCACTTGCGGTTCAGTATGAACAGGCGGAAGAATTGGTTGGCACTGTCGGCAGCCTTAAACAACTTAAGAAGGATTTGAAGGATAATGAAAAACATCTGGTAGCCACCGGAAATACTTTGTGGCAGGCTTCGGCATCGCTGATTAACAATGCCAAAAGCCAGATTGAATCAATGGAAGAATCCGTCGGTGAAAAACAAAAAGCTGCCCTAAAGAGAAATTGGAAAATCAGCCGTTTAGATTTTGATAAAACCAAGGTGGCCTTGCATGACATGCTAAGGTCAATTTCTGGCGCAATTGATACATATAATCAATCGGTTGACTCTATAGTCCAGCAATTGGAAGATTCTGTTAAAACACTGAAGAAAGAATGTTCACCGGTTTTTGATGAATGGGATGAAAAATACGCCGCCCATAAAGTCTTAATCTCCAAGACATTACGAAATCAAGGTTTTGATTCCCCTGAACAGCTTCTTAATAAAGTTGAAAATTTAAGGGCCAAAATCGACAAGATTGAGAGAGAGGACTTCCCCCGGCTTAATGGGATAATGGGTGAAATAGACACATTGACAAAAGTCAGAGACACCCTTTTGGGGCAGTTCAAAACAACATCTGAGATAATTGCACAGACCCGCAACTCAAAAATCGTAGAGCTGAACCAAACCGTCGGACCTGATATCATCATTAGCCTGGAAAACCCGGACCCGGAGGGCTTTATTGATTTATTGAAAGATGTCTGCACGGAAATTGCGTCTAAGGATCGAAAAATCCAGAGGCGTGATGAACAGTTGGCCCTGGTGGGCACCTTGGTCAAACCATCTGAGCTTGTCGAGGCGATTTTGGATAAAGGTGTCTTTAAAAAACCTGACGGAAGAACCACAACATTAGTTGGGGCCTGTAACATCACACAGAACACACAGGAAGTCTTATGCACCATAAAAGGTGAATCCTGCGCTTTGCATAAGCTGCAGGTTTATGAACCTGAACCAGTCCCAAAGATAACGGTTCGCCGAGAAGGAACAGATAAATTCGCTGATTTACGGACGGAATTGTCTCCTGGCGAACAGAGTTCAACGATTCTGGCTTTGGCTCTTATGGCCAGGGGTGTGCCTTTGATCATAGACCAGCCCGAGGATGAACTTGGCTATGGTTACATCGTAAACAAGATAGTCCCTAAGATTCTAGATGCCAAGAGGGAGCGCCAGGTTATTTTCATTTCGCACAATGCCAATATCCCTGTTTTGGCAGATGCTGAGTATCTGGTCAAAATACGAAATGATCCTGTTGCATCCCAATCAAAATGCACAATCGAGGAGTCTGGAACTTTTGCTGATATATCCATGTGCGATAAGTTGCTTGAACTTGAGGGTGGCGAGAGAGCTTTTCAGATAAGGCAGTATCGTTATGCTGTTCCTCGAAGAACCGGAATCTATTAAGGTTTTTTTTGCAACTAAGCAACAATAAGGGCTAAATTAGATGATGGAAAAAATTTTCATTTCTAAATCAAGAATACATAAAGGTAAGACTATTATCTGCGGGACAAGATATGGTAATGTAATGGGAACTAGGGGATCAGTAATACCGCTTTTTGTTAAGCAAATTAAAGAAGGATCAGGAATCTACAAAGGCAGAATTGGCAATTTT
>CAZENC010000511.1:0-2338 GCA_964513115.1 uncultured Desulfobacteraceae bacterium
GGGTTCCTGAAGGTCACACATCCACAGAGGTCGCGACTCGATTGCTGGAAAATGCGGGCCTGGTGGTGACCCCTGGTAATGGTTTTGGAGACCCCGGGGAGGGTTATTTCCGTATCGCGCTGACCCAGAAAAGGGAAAGACTTGCAGAGGCCGTGGAAAGAATCAAGGCAGTGGCTTTTTAGGGATGGTAAATCAAGTCCGTATGAAAGAACGTCATGAAGGTTAATGACCCGAACGTGAAAACAGCCTATATCGGGGTAGGGTCGAACCTTGGTGATAAGCTTAAAAATTGCCTTACGGCCATAGACCTGGCCGATAAGATACCCGGCTGCAGCGTGGAAAATAGATCTCGCTTTTACCGGACACAGCCTGTAGGAGTGGAAGATCAGGACTGGTATGTGAACGCCGTGATTTCTCTACGCGCGGAAATTCAGGCGCAGGTCCTGCTTAAGGGCCTTCTGGCCATTGAGGCGGGTATGGGAAGGATAAGGAAGAAAAAATGGGAATCGCGGCCTATTGACCTTGATATCCTCTTGTTTGGACAGGATGTGATTAACGAAAAAAACCTGAATATCCCTCATCCGCAAATGCATTTGAGAAGGTTTGTCCTGGTACCAATGGCGGAACTGGCGCCTGACCTGATTCATCCCGTGCTGAGCGAGACAATGGCCGGGCTGCTCAATGGTTTTTCGGGGGAAGAGCAGACGGTGATCCCCTTAACGGAGGTGTAAATGCGGCTTATTATTCTCGCGCTTCTCGGTTACTTGCTCTACCGTCTGATACGGGGGGTTTTTAAATCAGGGCAAAAGATATCGAGAACCGAGAACGGCGGGGTTATAGATGAGATGGTACAGGATCCTGTTTGCAAGACATATATTCCCTTAAGGGATGCCCAAAGGAGAATCATAGACGGCAGGGAATATTTTTTTTGCTCTGAGGAGTGTGCTGATAGGTTTCAGTTGGAGGGCAAAACCAGGCAGTAAGCATCAATATGAATAACTAAAAGGGAGGGGTTATGAAGTTTTTTATTGATACGGCAAACATAGAGGAGATTACGAAGGCAAATGAACTGGGCATGGTTGACGGTGTGACCACCAATCCAAGCCTTGTTGCCAAGGAAGGTCGTGAGTTCAAAGGGCTGTTAAAAGAGATATGTGATCTGGTAGATGGTCCGGTTAGCGCCGAGGTGGTCAGCTTGGATACGCAGGGGATGGTCCAGGAGGCCAGGGAACTGGCCGGAATGGCAGATAATATTGTTGTGAAGATACCCCTGATAGAAGAGGGATTAAAGGCCGTCAAGATATTGTCTCAGGAGGGAATCAAGACCAATGTGACCCTCTGTTTTTCCCCTGTTCAGGCATTGATGGCGGCAAAGGCAGGGGCCGCTTATATCAGTCCGTTTGTGGGGAGACTGGATGATATCAGCCACAGGGGAATGGAACTGGCGGAACAGATTATCACGATCTATGACAATTATGGGTTTGAAACCGAAGTTATAGTTGCAAGCGTCAGAAACCCCCTCCATGTTCTGGATGCGGCCCTTATGGGAGCGGATATTGCGACAATTCCGTTCAAGGTCATCAGTCAGTTAATCAAGCATCCGCTTACGGACATCGGCCTGGAAAAGTTTCTTGCCGACTGGAAGAAGCGGGGGTAGGTGATGTCTAAAAGGAGTCTGGTCGGTTTTTTTGTTGCGGGTCTTGGTCTCTTATTGTGGACCGGCTATCCGGTATCGGCGGATGTGTACCGATACGTGGACAAGGACGGGGTCTGGCATTTTACAAACATCAAGAATGACAGCCGGTACAAGATTTACATGCGAACGCCAGAGGAGACCCCGACGGAGTATATTGAAAAATACGGGGATGTAATCAAACAGGCATCGAGACGGTTCGGGATAGATCCCTCCTTAATAAAGGCGGTTATCAAAGCCGAATCTGACTTTGACCATCGAGCGGTTTCTCACAAGGGAGCAAAGGGATTGATGCAACTGATGCCCAATACTGCGGATCAAATGGATGTGGACAACCCTTTTAATCCGGAGGAGAATATTTTTGGGGGTACCCAGTACTTGAGCGTCCTATTGAAGCGTTTTAAAAACAATAAGCGCCTGGCCCTGGCCGCCTATAATGCCGGCCCCGAAACAGTGGAGTCCTGCAAAGGGATACCTCCATATAAAGAGACAAGGATTTTTGTAAAAAGGGTGCTGGATTATTACCGGTTATATATTCAAAGGGCCAAGTAATCTTTTTTACAGTAGGTTTTTTATGTTATTAAAATACGAGACAGTATTGATGAGGTATTTATGAAACCGGGGCCTCAAGAGACGCTAACCAAT
>CAZENC010000512.1:0-2327 GCA_964513115.1 uncultured Desulfobacteraceae bacterium
ACGCTGCAAAGCAGACACACCTTTTGATACCTCACTGTCATCAGATAGCCCTTGATACTGTAAACGTGACTTTCCGGGTATTAGAGGACTCAATTGAGGCGAGTTGCCTTGTCAAGGCTCAGGCACGGACCGGGGTTGAAATGGAGGCCCTGGTGGGTGTCTCAAATGCCTTGAACGCGCTTTGGGATATGGTGAAATACCTGGAGAAGAATGAAGAGGGCCAGTATCCCAAGACCCGGATCACCGACATCATGGTGGTGCGGAAGATAAAGGAAAAATAGGAAAAACAAAAAATCCAGGATGACAGGAGGGGAAAAATGGAAATCAAAATTACAAGTCCGGCCTTCGAGCCGGGAGGTATGATTCCCAATAAATATACTTGCGATGCTCAGGATATTTCCCCACCCCTGTCATGGGGTGATTTGCCTGATGACACAGCGAGCATTGCCCTTGTTTGTGATGACCCCGACGCACCAATGGGAACATGGGTTCACTGGGTCCTTTTTGATCTGCCACCGGATGCTCAGGGGCTCCCGGAGAACATACCCGCTGTTGAAAACCTCGAAAATGGCGGGATACATGGGATAAACGATTGGCGTAAACTGGGCTATGGCGGCCCATGTCCTCCCGGGGGAACACACAGGTATTATTTCAAAATATACGCCCTGGACAAATTGATGAATATTCCGGTTGGAAATACAAAGGCCCAGCTACTGAAGGCAATGGAAGGCCATATCCTGGCCGAAGGTGAGTTGATGGGAAGGTACAAGAGGTAAGGAATTTAGGTGTTGGACGACGCAACATTGTCTTTCGATGGAACACCGGGCTCGCAAAAGGAGCATCAATAAAGGACAGGTTGGGGTCACCTATTTTGGTGTTTCTGTTAATTGCGGGTAAAAAAAATAGCAAGGAAATCATATTAGATGCATTTAGAACCTACCATGAAACAGGCAGTAATCAGGCGAACAGTAAGGAAATTCGCTGAGACAAGACTTGCGCCTGTTGCAGCGGAAATGGACAGGACAGGTCTCTTTCCATGGGACATAGCTCAGGAAATGGCAGACCTGAAGTATTTTGGCCTTGAAATTCCTGCCCAATACGGTGGTGCGGGGCTGGAAACAATAAGCCACGCCATTGTTATTGAGGAGATTTCTAGAGTAAATGCAGCTATGGGGCTCTGCGTGGCCGTTCACAACGGTGTATCAGCATCGCCAGTTTATATGTTCGGGAACGAAGAGCAAAGGAAACGTTTTTTAGTCCCTTTGGCAACGGGCAGGAAGATAGGCACCTTTTGCCTGACGGAGCCCAATGCAGGCTCAGATGCGTCATCACTTGAGACCAGTGCAGTACGTAACGGCAAAGAATACATACTGAACGGTAACAAGGTATTTGTAACCAACGGCGGTATTTCAGGTATTAACCTTATATTTTCCGCCATTCAAACAAGTGGAAAAAGAAGGCTTTTTTCCGTATATATTGTGGAATCGGAAAGGGAAGGACTTGTGAAAGGGCCGGTAGAGGAACTTATGGGAATGCGAGGAAATCCGGTCTGCCCCATTGTCCTTCGCGACTGCCGGATACCCATTGAAAATTGTTTAGGGGAAGAGGGAGAGGGGCTCAAGATAGCACTGACTACGCTCAACGGGGGTCGAATCGGCATTGCCGCTCAGGCCCTGGGGATCTCCCAGGGTTCTTTAGACGTATCATTAAAATACGCAAAGGAAAGAAATCAATTTGGAAGGAGCATTTCCCAATTTGGTGCTATTCAAAATTTCCTTGCTGACATGGCCACCCGCATCGAAGCGGCCAGGCTCCTGGTATATCGCGCCTCCGATTTGAAAGATAAGGGCTTAAATCATGTCAGAGAATCAGCCATGGCTAAGGCCTATGCGAGTGAGGTGGCTGTAGATGCCACGAGGGTGGGCGTGCAAATTCACGGAGGCTATGGGTATACCAAGGCATATCCTATAGAGCGATTTTACAGGGACGCAAAGGTCTGTGAGATCTATGAGGGGACTTCCGAGGTTCAACGAATGGTAATTGCAAAAAGCCTGTTAAATGAGTGAAAAAAATCGATAACTAAAGTAAAAATACGACCCCAAAGGGGCTGGCTTTGGTCTAAGCCCGAAGTGCATGATTTACTGAATTACCATCGGTAAAATTCGAAATCAGAATATCGAAATTCGAAATTCACCAGCCTTGGGCTGGCAAGAATCCAAATATCAAATATCTTAATGTACAAAACAAAACCTTATTCCAGATGACAGCAAAACTTATTGTTTTGATCATTTTAATTTTGGTCATTAAGTATTGTTTAGGATTTCGGA
>CAZENC010000513.1:0-2323 GCA_964513115.1 uncultured Desulfobacteraceae bacterium
GGAACGAGGAACAGAAGGAAAAGTACCTTCCAAAACTGTGCAGCGGTGAAGCACTCTGGGGGTTTGGTTTGACCGAACCCAATGCCGGCTCAGATGCTGGTAACTCCAAGACGACCGCCGTACTTGATGGGGACGAATGGATTATTAACGGGAGTAAAATTTTTATCACAAATGCCTCTACCAAGATTACCTCAGGCGTGACAGCTTTATGCCGCACGGGCACCCGGGACGATGGCCGGCCCGAGCTGTCATGCATCCTTGTTGAAGCTGGTACACCTGGATTTGAAGCGAGGGAGATGCACGGGAAGATGATGTGGAGGGCCTCCAATACGAGCGAGCTATATTTTGACGACTGCCGGGTTCCCAAGGAAAATCAGTTGGGACTTGTAGGCAACGGATTTCATCAGATGCTGGAGACTTTAGATGGTGGCCGTCTTTCAATTGGGGCCATGGGGCTGGGCGGTGCCCAGGGCTCTTTTGAAATGGCTCTCAAATACAGCAAAGAAAGGGAACAGTTCGGCAGACCTATATCTAATTTTCAGGTAAATGCCTTTAAATTAGCGGATATGGCCCTTGAAATCGAGTGTGCCCGATTAATCCTTTATAAGGCCTGCTGGTTGCGTGATAACAACAAGCCATTTTCCAAGGAAGCGGCCATGGGCAAACTCTATTGCTCGGAAGTTATGTATCGATGTGCTAACCACGCGGTTCAGCTTCATGGGGGTTACGGACTGATGAAGGAATATGACGTCGAAAGATTTTACAGGGATCAGAAGCTTCTGGATATAGGGGAAGGGACCTCCGAGGTGCAGCGTCTTGTTATTTCAAGACTCATTGGCGCCTTATAGAACACGGAATTCGGAATTCGGAATGCCGGGTTAAGATGTTTTTTTACTCCCCCTCCGACTTCTAACTTGTCTTATCATTTTCCCTTCCAGCCTCTGAATTCCGGCTTCCCATAATTTCTTATGTTAGACTTTATCTTAGGCAAAGACATTGCCTCCTACATAAAGCGACACCGTGGTCTGGTGGTCTGCGCTCTGTTACTCACGGCCTTATCGTCGTTGTTCGTGGTGATTCCTGCCTATCTCCTTCAACCGTTTGTGGATGAAGGGATGAAGGCCGGATCAGATCCAGTAGCCTGGAAAATACCGTGGATTACATTTGAACCGGGGTCATGGGTATCTTGGAGGCGAACGGAACTGATTATAGTGGAAGGAGTATCTCCAAACACGCTCCTTATCCTCCTCACATTTGTTGCTTTTGTATCGGTATTGTTTAAATCCATTGCAATTTATCTAAGCGGCCTTTGTGCGGCCGCCTTTTCGAACAGGGCGGTCAAATCTCTGAGGGTAGACCTCTTTGAGAAATTTGTTTCCCTTCCCCTGTCATTTTATCAGAAGAGAAAATCAGGAGAGCTTGTTGCAAGGGCTACCGCTGATCTTACTCTTATGCAACTCCTCATTGGGAACGTTCTTATAGGGCTAATAGAGCATCCTCTGACGGCTGCGGTTTTTTTGGCCTACCTTTTCCTCATGAACTACAAGTTAACATTGCTCGTATTCTTTGTTGTACCGCTGATCATAGGGTTGATCAGACTTTTCGGAAGAAAGGTCAAAAAACATGCCACCACGGTCCAGGATATTACCGCCCAGGTCACTTCCGCCTATCAGGAAACTCTTCTCTGTCTCAAACTGGTCCACGGCTTTTTTACAGGTAAAATTGAGGTGAAGAAGTTTCGGGATACGGCGGAGCATCTTTACGCCAGGATCATGCACTGGAACAGGTGGAACCTGGGGCTTGGTCCTATAATGGATTCTACTGTATTTCTGGTATTGCCGGCCGTCCTGATTATTGGAAAGATCTCTTTCCAGCATTCCCTTGGGGAACTCCTGTCCATGATATATGCCTTTTCGCGAGTCTATGGCCCGGTAAAAAAACTGGCCCTTGTGAATAATAATCTTAAGACACTTCAGGGAGCGACTGAGCGTGTTTTTGGAATAATGAAAACAGTGCCGGACATTAAGGAACATTCGAATGCAAAGATCCTTCCGTGGCACAGGGAGCATATTGAGTTTGAGGGTGTGAACTTCGGCTATTACGGCGATGAACTGGTGCTTAAGGACATTTCATTTAAAGTGGATGCCGGCGAGATGGTGGCCTTTGTAGGTTCGACCGGCGCCGGGAAGAGTACTCTTCTTGATCTGGTACCGCGCTTCTATGACGTGACAAGCGGCGCTGTCACTATTGACGGAATGGATGTCCGCCATGTGACGCTTGAGTCGTTGCGCCGGCAAATAGGGATTGTTAACCAGGAAACCCT
>CAZENC010000514.1:0-2323 GCA_964513115.1 uncultured Desulfobacteraceae bacterium
ACCCAGGTGATCTCTTCTGCCCACTCAGGGGTATATTTCTGAACATGTGAGACAAGTTTATCAAAACCATGTGTATATTTATCAATGAAGTCCCGATCATAAAGCTCCTCGTCTACGATCACGTTCATCATGGCCAGAGCCAGGGCCCCGTCGGTGCCTGGTCGGATACTCAGATACATATCGGCCTGATCGACCAAGAGAATCCTTTTGGGATCAATAACAACCAGTTTGGCTCCCTTTTTAAGATTCTTCTTTATAAAGAACTTAAGGGGAAAATCGGACTGGTCCGGATTATGGCCCCACAGAATATAGAGATTGGAGTCCGGTTCCTCAATAGGATACCTGCCGAAGGTCATCTGCCGGGTGCGTATACGCATTCGGTAGCAGATACTTTCAACCGAAAAGAAATTGGGCGATCCATAGGCTGCCTTGAGTTGATGAACCAGGGTTGACATCTCCAGATTCTCCACACCTATGGAACCACAGAACATGGCCAGTACCTGGGGCCCGAACTCTTTCTTGAGCTTAATAAGCTTTTCGGCGATTTCTGCGATAGCCTGATCCCAGGAAATGGCCTCAAAACGACCGTTTATTTTCTTTAAAGGAAATTTTAAACGGTCTGGGCTGTAAATGATATCTAAGGCATTGGCCCCTTTTGGGCAAAGTCGTCCCTTATTCAGGGGATGAGACTCCATGCCTCTTATCTTAACAGCCTTCCCATCCCGGACAGTCACCTTGACGCCACAACCGTGATAGCAGAGGGTACAATCAGTAATTATCTCTCTTTCCTCGGTCATTTTTCTTTCCTTTCAAAACTTAAGACCTCCTGCTAATGCTTACCAGAGAATTTCAGGTTGGTCAACGCTATGGATTAAGGATTATTTTAATGGTTATGTTTTCCATTTTGGCATTTTATTTTACTCCCTTATCCTGAAATCTTTTTGGATCATCCGGCAAATGAGTACGCCTGTAGATAACACATGATTTCATGTGCGAAGGGTGAAGCGGTCTTTTCTGAGTGACTGCTGGAAGGCTTTCGTGATTTCAGGCTGTTATGGGATGGGGGACCCCCTGGCCCCGAGCGAAACTGTAAATTTTTTAGAAGCCAGCTCCGAACCCTTGATACTGTGTATATTCTAATCAAATATGGCCTTCACAAAATCCTGAGCATTAAAGGGCCTGAGATCATCAGGCTTTTCACCGATACCAATGTACTTAACTGGTATTTTGAACTTCTCTACGATGCCCACAACGATACCCCCTTTTGCAGTGCCGTCCAGTTTGGTCAAAATAATATGTGTGAGCCCCAAAGCCTTATTAAACATCTCCGCCTGAGAAATGGCGTTTTGTCCGGTGGTGGCATCCAGGACCAGCCATACCTCATGCGGTGCCCCTGGAAGCTTTCGTCCGGCAACGCGATGGATTTTGGCAAGTTCTCCCATTAGGTTTGTCTTTGTATGGAGCCGTCCTGCCGTGTCAATGAAGACAACGTCAATTTTCCTTGAAATTGCGGCAGCTAATCCATCAAAAACCACTGCTGAAGGATCAGCGCCGGTTTTTTGTCCTATAATTTCCGCACCTGCCCTCTCAGCCCAGACTGCCAATTGCTCAACTGCCGCAGCCCTAAATGTGTCCGCCGCCACCAGCATGACCTGCTTTCCATCCATCTTGAAGCGCTGCGCAGCCTTACCGATTGTGGTTGTTTTACCAACGCCGTTAACGCCGATAACAAGAATAACCAGCGGCTCACCCGGCCCCGGAACCGGATGCGCAACTTCCGGGACTTTAAGAAGTGAAAGGACGCGATCCTTAAAGGCATCTTTCAATTTTTTCGGATCTTTCAATTCCTTTCTTGCAACCTTCTCCTGAACCGAATCGATCAATTCCTGGGTCGTTGTAACACCTATATCCGAGGTTAAAAGGATCTCCTCCAATTCTTCCAAAAGATCATCGGTAATCTCCTTTTTGCCCAAAAAAAGCCGATCCAGTCTCCCGGCCAGTGTGGATCTCGTATTTGAAAGTCCCTGCTGAAGTCTTTGAAAAAGGCTTTTTTCCTGCTCAGGGTCACTTAACTCTTTTCCTTTATCCTGTTTTTTGGACAATCCGGGCATGGCCTTCTCCTTAATTCTGACTCCTGAATAGTTACTAATGATAATTATTCGCCCAATCCAAAATCATTCCCGGCAGTTCCTTATATCAAATATTTCAATGACAAAAACAAGAAAAATAGAGGCACTACCGACCAAGGCATTTTGTTTGGACATGACAGTAAAACATGATAAGTCCCGCCAGACACACGGTGGATGGGCTATGGCGGTCTCTT
>CAZENC010000515.1:0-2322 GCA_964513115.1 uncultured Desulfobacteraceae bacterium
ACGGATCGGTGGTCTGAAAAAGGAAGAAGCCAAAAAGGAAGATGGGTTGCGATAATCCTCTATCCATCTTCATTTAGCATCAGGAGAAAGGGGAACGGATAGATGGGCCGGATCGAAAAAGTGGACACGGTTCACATCTCCCTCCCAACGCGGTGGGCACACAAGTGGAGGGGGCTTACGGAAGAGATTGGCGGCTATGTTCTCGTCCGTTTGACCGCCGCTTGCCAAATAAGTAAGCTTGTTCAGTTGATGAGTACTACTACCAAAAAGTTTCCGATCCGAAAACATCTCAAAAAAACAAACTCCACAAGCCATCTCAGGGCTCCCTGAGATTTCAAGATTGAGCACTTCCTCCACTGCTGGTAAAAATTATCTTTGTGCCTACCGTATTTGGGAGCCAACGATCTCTGAATTTCTCCATGAGAATTCTCTGGGCATAGTATCCTGTGCAGTGTAACGCAGATATATACCTGATTTGCGATTTTGAAAGATATTCAATCGTCCTTCGCATTTGCTCATCTTCGGCATTATTGAGGTGAAGGCCGCCAATTAGGGCATATACCCTTTGATCAGGGAACATCTTCTGGGCATAGGTTAGCGTGTTAACAACCCCTGCATGACAGCATCCTGTCAAAACCACTATCCCCTTGCCTTCCAGCTCAATGAAGATGCTTTGATCATCGGATATTTGATCGTGAGCCAGCTCACCATCAATTTCCACAAAGGCATTGGGCATTCCCGGCTCGAACTCTGTTCTTCTCTCAATTTCTCCGGATACATGGACACCGAACCCAAGGTCTGATGGATCGGTCCTGGGCTCTATCCTCGAACCAAATTGATCAAATACCCTGGTGTCGATATCCCATGGGCCTACATAGGTTCCATCCTTGTGTCGGACAAACCGTTTTCTCCCATACGCCTTTGGATGGACAACGAGCTTACACTGTTCATCGGTGTTTTTAAGCACATGCAGTAAACACCCATAATGATCAATATGGCCGTGACTCAACACCAAAAAATCCAGTTGTTTAAAATCCAACCCGAGAAGCTCTGCATTACGAAGGAGTACTTGGTCACTTCTCCCAAAATCATAGAGTATCTTTTTGGTCCGACCCTTATCAAATACCTCAATCCAAAGGGATAGTCCCTGTTCCGCCCATAACTGAGAGGCCCTTCCAGGCACAGGATAGGTGGCCACTGCTGTTGAGGGGATAAAGATATCGATGTAATTATCCACTACGGTTGTTATCTGGACCTTTTTTGCCATAAGTTCCGCACCGCGAATTAAATCATGTAATCTAGGGCCGGGAGCAACCAGTCAGGAAATATGTTTTAAACAAGGGTAGGAGCTATCCTGTTGGTGAAGATACCCGGTCACTGTCCATTATTTGATCCAACCCATCTCTTTATAATACCGTAGAGCACCGGGATGCATAGGAATACCGATTTCCTTGCCCATGTCTCCCCGCTTCCCCAGGGCTATAGCCTTGGTGACCCTGGCATACTGGTCAAAGTTATCGGCAATGCTCTTGGCGATGCTATATGCAACGTCGTCGGGCATATCTTTGCTGCAAAGGGTGACAACATATGCCACGATTCCCTTAACCGGATAGTCCACCCCTTTATATGATCCTGGGGCCAGTGTATAGGGGTCCAGTCCCTTATGCCTTTTCACTACGGTGGCGATGGCATCGTCAGAGAGAGGTAGAAGCCTGATCTGCCGCTTGCTGCTCACCGCAATGATAGGTGGAGCTGGATATGCCATTGCTCCATAGAGAATGGCATCTATATGACCATCGATCATTTGTTGTCCAGCCTCGCTGAAACTCATGTACCGCGTCTTTACATCTTCAAGGGATATTCCATAAGCGTCCAGTACATACCTGGTAACGGGCGCGATTGCGGAACCTTTGGGCCCCGGTGTAATGCGTTTGCCCTTCAACTGTCTGACATCGGTGATACCAGAATCAGCCCATACCGCAAACTGTGTTGGTTCTGGGAAGAGAACCGCGAGTCCGCGGATGTTGCGCAGCATCCCGTATTTTTTGAAGAATTCCTTGCCATCCCAAGCCTCCGCCGCCATGGTAGAGAAGGAGAAGGAAGTATTTATCTTGCCTTCATTGATCGCAACCACATTGGCCGCACCCCCTAAGGGGAGCGTGGAGCCTTTCACAGTGGAATTGGCTTTTAATACATCATGAAGCATAGCGGCACCGAGCGCCTGCCAGACACCACCAGCAGGGGCTGTACCCCAGCGAATCTCATAGGCTGATGCGTCTTTGATTATGGGTGCAAAAGACGAGAATGCAGCCACAGCAAAGA
>CAZENC010000516.1:0-2321 GCA_964513115.1 uncultured Desulfobacteraceae bacterium
CTTATAAGAAGAAAAATGCTCAATATCTTCTTACTTGCCTTTTTATTTGGTTTTGCACTGGCAGCCTTTGGAAGCTTTGTGTCACCTTATGCAAAGGAAAAAAATCTTGCATTCATTTCCCTTTACTACCTCTCCTATTCTTCAGCAGCGGTTATTACAAGGATTCTTGGAGGGAGGCTTGGCGACAGGATTGGAGAAGAAAGGATCATCCCATACGGTCTAACTCTAACAAGTATAGGGCCTCTTATTTTGATTTTTCTGGGAGGAAACGTGACGCTGGCCATTTCAGGCTTAATGTCTGGCTGTGGCCATGGATTTCTTTTTCCATGCCTTAATGCCCTGGCCTTACGAAACGAACCCATTCATATCCGTGGCAGGATTACAGGGGTCTTTACAGGTGGGATAGACACGGGGGCATTTTTTGGCTCTATTATACTTGGTTACATCGGAGAACTGGCTGGTTTTCGCGCTCTCTTCTTTGCAGCCGGACTTTCCCTGCTCATAGGACTCGGTGTTTACAGGTTTCAAGGAGTGAATAACAGATAAAATGATCTAGGCAATAGTCGAGGTTTGCCCCTGATTTTCCTCGATTCGTAGCTCATCACGAGATCTCTTTGAATATTGTCTCACTATCCAAAAAATCAATCCGGGATTGATTCGATGGAGTATCCATAAAATTTTCGCATGCCCCGTTATTACTATGATTGCCTTGTTCCGTTCGACTCCTCGCAAAATTTTTTGCGAACATCTCTCAGCAGACATACCCAACCGCTTTGGTAGCAATTGAAGCATTTTCCGGCGGTCAATCCTGACCGTTTTCATTTTATGAAAGATCTCCGTTTTTATATAACCGGGGCACACTACACTGACATTGACACCAAGATCAGCACCTTCCATTCGAAGGGCATTTGACAGGCCTACCACACCATACTTGCTCGTTACATAAGAAACTGAACCTGGCAACGGGATCAAACCTTCAATAGATGCAGTGTTAATGATATGTCCGAATCCCTGTTTTACCATTACAGGATATGAAGCATTGACCCCGTTTACTGTGCCCAACAGGTTAACATTCAGTACATCACGCCAGTGATCTATGGTAACGTCTCGAACTTCGCCGGCAACAGCAATACCGGCATTATTAAACATGTAATCCAACCGCCCATACCGGTCATAAGTTTGTTGAACAAGCTCACGGACGGCATCTGCTTGGGTCACATCCAGGCCGGCAGCTTCCGCATTATAGCCTCCGGCCTGAAGGTTTTGAGCTATTTCTTTTGCAAGAGCAATCCGCCTTCCCGCTAAAATAACCCGGGCCCCTCTTTGGGCAAGTTCCTCTCCCAGGGCACGGCCAATTCCTGATGTACCACCAGCTATAATAGATACTTTATCTTGAAACCGGTCCATGGTTCCTTATCACCCTCTGCCCCTCATATTTTATTCCCTCTTTTAGCCTTGCCCTATTCCAACTCCCATTCATCTAAAATGATCTCGGTTGCCAGCTTTGCGGTAGTTCCGACTACCTTGGAACAGTATTTTACCATGCCAAATTCTACTGCCTTTTCGAACCCTTTTTTGCTCAAAAGATTAAATTTCCTGCCCATCAATGATTCCTGCACATCATGGCATCGACAGGTGCCGTATCTTTTTAAGAATTTGTCGTATAACTCCTTTGAAAGCAAATAGGATCTCATCGGTTTAAACATGTCTTTGAAGTCCTTCCGTTCCCTACCGAACACATAACCGATTACCATGGCACCGCCAACCAGAGCGCCGCATGTTCCATCGCCGCTCAATCCCAATCCATCGGCTAATCCACTGGCTGATTTGAATACGTCATCGTTTTTGATGCCTATGGCGTCAAATATACCGGCGATGGTGGTTTGAGCGCATCCGGTACATTCCTGTTCATATTTTTCTCCCAGTTCGTATGCTCTTTCAATCATTTCCTCTTTGGAATTATCCATGTTTTGTCTCCGCTTTCCTTTTGACCTTTATCGATAGTTATGTAGATTAGCTTGCCAAACTATAAGTTCAGAGACCAATTCCTTCTCTATTGAAGCTGTACATTTTCTTGGTTTCTTAAATTCCCTTTTGCTCACCTTATACTTCAAGCATGGTGCAGCCTCATCACTCTTCCTTGGGACTCAATTCCTCTTTCACTGCAAGTCCCAAGCTTAGTAATGTTAAGGGCTTTTTTATGTATTGACCGGCGCCCAGTTTAATGGTTTTCCTCACATCATCTGTTTCAGCATATCCACTTGCGATGACTGCCTTTTGGTTGGGGTGAATCTCTATGATTTTCTCGTATGTCTTGCGTC
>CAZENC010000517.1:0-2314 GCA_964513115.1 uncultured Desulfobacteraceae bacterium
ATTCCAGGTATTGATCTGTAATGGTAGCTATGGGTATGTCAAATATATCCACCTCGTTTTTGTTAATAAGATGCAGTAGAAGGTCCAGAGGGCCTTCAAATATTTCCAGTTTAACCTCGTAATCCATTTTTTTACTATATCTTTACAGCCTCCCTTACCTCGGCCATAGTCTCCCGGGCAATTGCTCTGGCCCGTTTGTTGCCCTCTTCTATAATTTCCCTGACCTTTTGAATATCTGATTCCAGTGTCTTTCTTTTTTCCTTTATCGGTTCGAGGCCTTTTATCAGATTGGCGGCCATAAGTTTTTTGCAATCCACGCACCCGATGTCCGCTGAGCGGCAGTTCGTGCTGATATTTTTGACCGTTTCAGAATCCGTGTATATCTCGTGGAAGAAAAATACATTACAGATATCGGGATTGCCGGGATCTTTTATCCTGGCACGTTGAGGATCGGTGATCATCTGCCCTACCTTATTCTCAATCTCTTCTTCAGTATCTGAAATAAATATAGCGTTATCATAACTCTTGCTCATCTTACGCCTGTCCATGCCGAGTATCTTTGCTGTTGGTGTGAGAATTACTTCGGGAATTGGAAAAACTTCTCCATACAAATGGTTAAATCGACGGGCTATCTCCCTGGTCAATTCCACATGAGGCGCCTGGTCTTCGCCGACAGGCACGCCGTTGGCCTTATACATCAGTATGTCGGCTGCCTGGAGAACCGGATATCCCAAAAAACCGTAAGTATAGACATTTTTGTGTGTAAGTTCCTGAAGCTGCTCCTTGTAGGTCGGGTTTCTTTCCAGCCAGGGCAGGGGGGTGATCATTGAAAAAATCAAGTGAAGCTCCGAATGCTCTTTGAGCTGAGATTGAATGAAAAAGGTGGAGACCTCAGGATCAAGTCCAACGGAAATCCAATCGATCACAATGTCATATGTGGTTTCTCGAATAATCTCGGGGTGCTCATATTCGCTGGTCAGGGCATGCCAGTCTGCTATAAAATAAAAACATTTGTATTCCTCCTGAAGTTTTTTCCAGTTAAGAAGGGCTCCATGCAAATGTCCGAGATGTATTCTTCCTGTCGGCCTCATTCCACTGAGGATTCTTTTCCTTCCCATGCGGTACTACTCCTCTTATCATTAAGTTTTTTCAAACGTATCCCTGACAAACTTGATCTCATCCTCTTTTGTCTTTACCAAATTATTCAGCCTGGCTTCTAATAGATGGTCAAAAATTTTCTTGAAGATCGGACCAGGTTTGAAACCCATGCCCACCAAATCCTTACCTCGGAGTTGGATTTTTGTTCCTCTCAACTTAATAAAATAGTTGGATATAAGCTGCTTTGTTCTTTTGTTAGTGACCTTTGCCATCAAAAAAAGCAAGGTCTCTGTATCATAGGGAGCAAGTAATGTATATAGCAGATAGTCATTCCCGTTAAAATTGTAAAGGGAATCTAACAGTTGTTTTACCTTCATCCGCTGAGAAATCATCCTACGATCATCCAGATTCACCATTCCCATTTTTTCTGCAATAGCCTTTAATGCCTTATCGTCAAGAGCACATGTAAGACCATGCCAGTAAACCCTCCATGGTTCGAAAGTTTCTTCCAAATAGAGAAGGTTGTACCATGTGATTACTTTTTTTGTCTCTTCCAGGAGCGCTCGAAGCCTGCCGGTAAGTTTTATTTCAGGTGAAATAAACTGCAGAAGGTCAAATTCATTCATTCTTTCGATAGCTTTAACGGGTTCTTCCTCTTTGAGAATAAACTTTAGTTCCAGAAAGAGCCGTCGACTGGAAAGGTCCTTGAAATAATTCCTTTTCAAGGCATTCTTGATGAGGGCGAGTGTCAGCTTTCCAATCTTGAAACCGAATCGTTGTTCAAATCTGATGGCCCTTAGCACGCGGGTCGGGTCTTCCACGAAACTCAAGTTGTGCAGTACTCGCAAGACCTTCTCTTTGATATCCTTCTGTGCGCCGAAATAGTCGATCAAGATTCCGTAGTGCCGCTTATTCAGTTGAATAGCGAGGGTATTGATAGTGAAATCACGGCGATATAGATCCAATTTTAAGGAACTTGTCTCGACAACCGGTGGTGATCCGGGCGATTCGTAATACTCCATTCGGGCTGTAGCCACATCAACATTAAAACCGCCAGGAAAGATGAGTACCGCGGTCTCGAATTTACGGTGACTCCTAACGCGTGCGCCGTAGTGCTCGGCGAATTCATGGGCAAACTTAATACCATCGCCTTCAATTACAATATCCACGTCCAGATTTTCATGCTTTAAAAGCACATCTCTTACAAGGCCGCCCA
>CAZENC010000518.1:0-2313 GCA_964513115.1 uncultured Desulfobacteraceae bacterium
GAACTTTTCATCCCCGTTTACAAAACGGGGTATTCAAGTTCTGGTTTTGCATAAAGTCTTTTCGGCATGTTGCCTTCCACGGAGCCATTCATGATATCATTTCATGGTGAAAGGCGGAGGACGTTTGGTAATGGATTACACAGGCCAACCAATCACGAGCAGTAGATCCGGCCTTGGGCAAAAAAAACCAATAGATGGGCTGATGGATCCGGCTGGTAACAGCAAGGCAATTGATGGCCTTGGGTTCGGAAACATCATCGATCTCCTGCCATGCTACCTTTCCATCCAGGACCGGTCAATGCATATCCTTTTTGCAAATCAAACCTTCAAGGACGATTTTGGTGAAGGTATTGGTAAGCTGTGCCATGAGGTATATAAGGGGAGCTCGGAAAGATGCAAATTCTGCCCGGTACAAAAAACCTTTAAGGACAAGAAGGTTCACATAAGTGAGGAGACGGTCCAGTTGTCCACGGGTGAGGTGGCGGATATGATCGTTTACTCATCCCCCATACTTGACGCCTCAGGCAATGTGGTAGCCGTTATTGAAATGTCCACCAACATCACCAAAGTTAAAGAGATGCAGAAAGAGTTGAAAATATTGGGCCAATCCATTGCGATCCTGTCTCATGACATAAAAAATATCTTAGAAGGCCTGCATGGGGGTGCGTATGTAGTGGATGAGGGTATAAAGGATGAGGACATGGAACTCGCTGCCAAAGGCCTGGACATTGTCAAAAGGAATATCACTGAAATTACGAGTATGGCCCAGAACATTCTGTATTCATCCAAAAAAAGAGATCTCAAATACCGGAAGTTGTCTCCCAATGAAATTGTCAGGGATATGGTTGATTTGTTTCAGGAAAAGGCTATTGCCATGGACATACAGCTCAAACATGAAGCAAACCAGGCCCTACCCCTTGTTAAGTTAGATCCAATGAGTATTCGCAGGATGTTAGAAAACTTTGTATGGAATGCCCTGGATGCGTGTAAGAAAGACAAAAAGAAGGATTTTCATGTCGTGGTAGTGAGATCAGACTTTCATGACAAATTTCATTTCAAGTTTGAAGTAGAAGACAATGGCGTTGGTATGGATGAAGAAACCAAGGCAAGTATATTCGATGAGTTTTACTCCACCAAGGGGGGCCATGGAACGGGTTTGGGGCTTTTGGTAGTGGACAAGATTGTCAAAGAACACGACGGAAAGGTGGAGGTCCTGACAGCACCTGGCAAAGGGACCACTTTCAGGACCATATTTAGAATAAATTAGTTGTTCGATGTAAAACTGTCCGAATCTTCTAATGGTATAATGTGGAGGGCATCATGGTAAATCCTTCAAAAATTATCATTGTTGACGACAATCCTGATTTTCGCTTTACAATGGAAACCTTTTTAAAACGGAACGGCTTTGAGATATTGACTGCCGAAGATGGTCAAAACGGGATGGATATGATTGAAAAAGAGCGTCCTGACCTTATTCTGCTGGACGTCATGATGGAGAGTATCTACTCCGGTTTTGACGTCTGCAAGTCAGTTCAATCGAATCCCGATCTCAAGAATATTCCAATAATAGGTATATCAGGTATGGGTGCTGAACTAGGCGTCAGTCCTGACAAGTGGGGAGATGACGACTATTTCAGAGTCGATGAATTCTTTGAGAAACCTGTAGACAGGGAGAAGCTTCTGGTCAAAATCAAAGAGCTTTTGGCAGAGGGCCTTGTCAGAAAAGGCAAGGCTGTTCGGATCCACGATAAGGTTTACATTAAAAAATGAGCAGCTTTTAACTACTTTACCTGAGACAGATAAAATTTTCCGATTTCCATTTTAATACTTTAAATTTCTATTATCAAGAGAGGTAAATCGTGCATCACACTACTGAAAAAAAACAGGCTGGTCAGGGATTGAACGAGTACTCAATCGGAGAGGTATCTAGACGGGTTGATCTTTCCCAAAAAACGATTAGGGATTATGAAAAAATGGGACTTATCAAGCCCAAGAGGAATCTCAAAACAAACAACAGGATTTACTCAAATTTTGAGATAGAACAGATACAACAAATCTCCCGGTTGATCCATAATGAGGGATTTACTTTAGCTTGCATTCGCCGTCTGCTTCAATTGGCTCCCTGCTGGAATATTTTTGATTGTGAGGTTAAAGAGAGATGCCCTGCCTATGAATACTCTAATAAGCCCTGCTTTGAGGTCAGGAAGGTAAGAGGAACCCTGTGTGGAGGCGTCTGTGAGCATTGCTCTATCTATATCAATCGTTCCTCGAAAAATCAAAAGGTCCTGGAAGGGCCTCGTAAGACAGTCAATT
>CAZENC010000519.1:0-2312 GCA_964513115.1 uncultured Desulfobacteraceae bacterium
ACAAATGTGAGTCGGTAAATCGTGTGGTTGTAGCTACATCGAATAAAAAATCTGACGATCCTGTTGAGGAGCTTTGTAGGCATATCGGAGTGGATCACTATCGGGGCCCACTTGATAATGTTGCACAACGGTTTATGGAAGCAATTAAAGTTTGCAAATTTGAAGCTTTTGTCCGATTGAGTGGAGATAGTCCCTTGCTTGACTACAGGCTTGTGGACAGAGCCGTAAGGATATTTCAATCAGGCCATTTCGATCTGGTTACCAACACATTGAAAAGAACCTATCCAAAAGGGCAGTCTGTTGAAGTTTTGGATAGCACGATTTTTGTGACAACATATGCTAAGATGCTTGCCCCTGATGAACGTGAACACGTTACACGATACTTCTATACACACAATGAAGAATTCGCTATCTATAACTTTGAGTCTGACAAGGCCTATGGAAATTTAGAAATGTCGGTTAACACGCCTGAAGACATGAGACGTTTTAAGGCGATTATCAATTCCATGGAAAGGCCTCACTGGGAATATAATTTTGAAGAATTGATTGAGCTATCATCCGCTCAATTTCATACCTTTTGAAATCTAGGAATATGCTTAAGGCAGGAATTATAGGTTTAGGTGTAGGCAAAAAGCACATAGAGGCATTCAACGGTCATCCAGGATGCAAAGTTACGACCCTTTGTGATTTTTCAGAAGAAAAATACGCGGAGGCAAGTAACGAATACCCGAGCATGAGAATCACAAAAGAGGCCAAAGACATTCTGCATGATCCTGAATTAGACATCGTCTCTGTGGCATCATTTGACAACTATCACTATGGGCATGTCTTAAGCGCATTAGAGAATGGCAAGCACGTCTTTGTTGAAAAGCCTTTGTGTCTTTATCCACATGAAGCCCTATCCATAAGAAGGGTTCTGGACAAGAATCGGGATATTCGACTGTCCTCTAATTTAAACCTTCGTGCTTGTCCTAGGTTTGTGCGTCTGAGGGAGGCAGTCCTTTCAAAGGAGATGGGGAAGGTTTTTTATATGGAAGGGGATTATTTTTGGGGAAGAATCCATAAGATGACCGATGGGTGGAGGAGAAACATGGAGTTCTACTCCATAGTTCTTGGAGCGGCGGTACACATGATTGATTTATTAATATGGATTTCAGGCAAGAATCCGCTGGAGGTACAGGGTTATGGGAACCAAATATCCACTTCTGGTTCCGGGTTCAGGTTTAAAGACTTCGCGTCTATTTTAATGAAATTCGAAAACGGGATGATCGCCAAGGTATGTGCCAACGGAGGATGTGTTCATCCACATTTTCATCGGGTAACTGTTTTCGGCACGAAAAAAAGTTTCCTGCACGAAATATCAGGTGGAGTGTGGCTGGAGAGCAGGGAACCAGATGCTGAGAGAGTTGAAGTCAGGGAGGAATACCCAGGTGTTAAGGAGAGAGGCAAGGTCATAACAACATTTATTGACTCCATACTCGATCCCAAAGCAAGGGCTACTGTCCCAACAGAAGACGTATTCTCAACTATGTCGGCATGTTTTGCAGCCGAAAAGGCTATTAACGAAGAAAAAACCATAAAAATTGAATATATTTGAAGGAATTATTAAAGGATACTACTCATGAGAAATATCCCTTTTGGGAAACCCATAATAGGCGAAAAAGAAAAGCATGCAGTTGCCGATGTTTTAACCGGGCCGATACTTGTTCATGGCCCTAAGGCAAAGGAATTTGAAGAGGAATTCGCAGGATATACCGGCTCACCCCATGCAGTTTCAGTCTCTTCATGCACGGCCGCCCTCCACCTGGCCTATTTCGATCTGGGGATCGGCCAGGGTGACGAGGTAATAGTACCGGCCCAGACCCATATTGCTACGGCCCATGCCGTTGAATTTACGGGGGCGCGTCCCGTGTTCGTGGATGCAGAAATCGAAACCGGCAATGTTGATGTAGATCAGATTGAGGATGCCGTCACTGACAGCACCAAGGCCATTTCGGTGGTACATTTTTTGGGGATGTCCGTGGATATGGACCGGATTAATGCCATTGCCGGGAAACATAACCTGTTCGTTCTTGAGGACTGCGCTCTGGCTATAGGTACTTATTACAAGGGTGTGCACGCGGGTCTTCATGGAGATGTCGGCTGTTTTTCATTTTATCCTGTAAAGCACATGACCACTGCTGAAGGAGGTATGCTTGTTACAAGGCATGGGGATTTGGCTTCACGCATTCAACGCAAAAAGGCGTTTGGTGTTGACCGTCACATGGGGGAGAGAAAGATTCCCGGTATATATGATGTCACAATGCTCGGGT
>CAZENC010000520.1:0-2307 GCA_964513115.1 uncultured Desulfobacteraceae bacterium
ACGGTTCGAATATAACAGAATTTTTTATCCTGTAGGAGTCAGAAGGATATAGCAGTAAAACGTAACATATTCTGATTTTTCTATTATAATTAATGGGTTACATGCTGTTTATCTGCCTCTAAATTTTGTAAAAGTCAAGCTAATTATTCCTTCTTACCATCATCCTATATCAAAAATTGTACTGGATGACGAGTGACTAGATCGCTGTAATACGTTTCGCATGGCTTTAAAGTAATCTCTTTGGACTTTCAAATTCGACACCTTGCAGTAGCGTTGCGTCGTGGTAATCCAGTTGTGTCCCAGAAGGTCCTGGATAGTTTCAACCTCGGCTTCGGCATTCAACAGCTGCGTGGCCATCGTATGGCGCAGACGATGACAGGAGGCCTTTACACCAGTCTTATTTGCGTAGTATTCCATACGCTTTTGAATGCCTCGAACCGAGATGGGTTTGCCTTTGAAGTCTCCTTTTTCAACAAGGAAGAGTTTTTTGACTCGGTAATGTGACCTTACCTCTAGATACGCAATAAGGGCCTCATGGGCATCCTCACTGATATAGACCACCCGGTCTTTACTGCCTTTGCCGTTTAAGACCATGATTTTTCGCCGCTTCAGATCAAGAACACCTAAGGTAAGATTGGCCACTTCCTCCACCCGTAAGCCGCACCGAAGCATCAGTATGAACATCGCCCGGTCACGCTTGCTTTTAATGATATCAAAGAACCGTTCGATTTCGTTGTCCCGTAAATATCGCGGCAGCGGTCTGGGAACTCGCACTCTGCACATAGTCTTGACCGGGTTTTTCAGTTTTATTCTCTCTTCGTACTTAAGATAATCGTAGAATACCCTTATGACAGCCAAATATAAGTTGATGCTGGCCGGCTGCATATGTTTGCTGTGAAGAAAGTCGATATAGTCCTCTATTTTTTGGGTCGTAACCTGTTCAAGGGGCACAGGGAGCCAGAGCACGTACTGTTTGAGGATGTTCAGATAATACTTGACGCTGTGCGGCGAGTAATTGCGGCGTTTTAAATACCGCCGGAAGTTAACAATAACATTTATCATCTGCATCGGGCTCTCCTTTTAGGATCCTTTCCATGGCGTTAAAGTATTCTTCCTCTCTGGTTTTATCGCTCAGCCTTGCATAGCGCCGGGTAACCTCTAGACTGGTGTGGCCCAATAAAACCCGGAGACACTCCAGTGGCATGCGGGCATTTAAAAGATCGGTGGCAAAGGTATGCCGCAGGCAGTGCAGAGTATAGCCGCTATATTCCAACCCGGCTTTTTGTAAATACTTTTTGAACATCGAACGGGCCGTCTCATAGCATAGGGGTCGATTGCCCTGTCCATAGAATAAATGCTCTTTGAAAGTATCTCGAACTCTCAACCAGGCCAAAAGCGCTTGCTGGGCGTCCTCACTGTAATACACCACCCGTCCCACCGAGGTTTTGTCGGACTGGTAGATTAAAATTTTTTGCTGTCTTAAATCTACATCATTCACTTTGGCATTTAACAACTCACCAATGCGCATCCCGGTTCGCAATAACAGCAGAATCATTGCACGGTCTCTGATACGATCGATCACGGAAAGCAGGAGTTTTAAATCCTCCGGATCAATGGCTCGGGGAAGCTGGTCAGGAAGCTTGAGCCTTATCTTGCGCTCAAGTAGTTCATACCCCACAACCTTGTTTTCAATTAAATAGCGTATAAAGGCATACAAGGCGCATAACCGACTGCGTACCGTATTGATCATCAACCCCCGGTCTTGATTATGCTCAACAAAGGCTTCAATATCTTCTCTGGTAAGCTGGTCAAGATGCATTTTACCTGAGCTTCTAAACAAGGATAAAAATTGCACCAGAGATGTGGCCGTCAACGAAAGCGTACTTTCCTTGCAGTTACGCCGGTATTTATGACGTACATATTGCTCCACGTAGGCTTTGCCGGGAATGTTATTATGAGAAACCCTGCTCAAAATACGTTCCAGCACCTGCTGTCTACATGAAGGTTTTGGGAGTGGTTCTACCGGTTGGACGGGATTTTTAGGAAATGTGGAATCTAAATTTTCTGAGTAGGCTTCATCCTCAAAATCAGAATGAGGATCGAAAGGATGCCAAACGTAGTGATAATCTTGATTTAAAAATGATAACTGCTCCCAGTCCATATCTGCCTCCTTTTCCTTTTTCCAATAGAAAAATCAGACAGATAATGAACCTTAACAACCTAAGGGTCAATTATCATTTTGTTACGTTTTAATAGCAGATATTGCAAGTCTCAACACTGGAATTCAGGGGCACCAAGGGCGACAGC
>CAZENC010000521.1:0-2306 GCA_964513115.1 uncultured Desulfobacteraceae bacterium
GGGTGATTTTGTCGACAGGGGCAAAAACTCAAAAGGCGTCGTGGATTACGTTCTGGCACTACGCAGGTGTTCTTCTCAAATTGATTGCCTTATTGGGAACCATGAAGTTCTTTTACTGGACTACATAGACGGCAATGATCGTGGATTATACTTTTTGAACGGTGGGTGGAGCACGCTGGAGAGCTATAGGGCGGAAAAGCCTGAAGGGAAGGGGTCACTGGTTCCGGAGGACCACATATCCTTTTTCCGTTCACTTAAGACTTATTTAGAGCTTGAGGAGTATTATGTGGTTCATGCCGGCTTCAGGCCGGGAGTGGAATTAGAAAAACAGCTCCTCGAGGACATGACCTGGATCCGGGAGCCTTTTATCTACTCTGAATATGACTTCGGAAAAAGGGTCATATTCGGCCATACACCTTTTCACAAACCCCTGGTCCTTGAAAACAAGATCGGCCTGGACACGGGTGCCGTTTACGGCAACCGGTTGACATGCCTGGAGCTACCTGATTTAAGGTTTTATTCCGTTGAGGCATGATTGTTCAGTTTCTCTTGCCGCTGATGAATGCCTCTGCCAGTTCAACGTCCTTCTTGCTCCCGATGTACAGAGGGACTCTCTGGTGTAATTCGATAGGATCTATTTGGAGTATGGGGCCGTGGCCGTCACTGGCATACCCGCCTGCCTCCTTGACCACCATTGCAAGGGGGTTGGCTTCCACCATCAACCTCAGCTTTCCGGTAGGCTTCTTGGGATCCCTGTTATCAGCCGGATACATGAAGATGCCGCCCTTAAGGAGATTCCTGTGGAAATCCGCTACCAGGCTTCCCACATATCTTGATGTGTAGGGACGGCCCGTCTTTTTATCTATGGTCTTGAAATAGTCAACAAGGGCCAGTGTCCTTTCATCCCAGTATTGGTAGTATCCCTCGTTGACGCTGTAGATTTTACCCTGTTCCGGGATACGGATATTCTCGTGCGAAAGCAGGAATTCTCCCAGGCTCGGAAACAGCGTAAAACCGTGGACCCCCGTATTATTTCCCGTAGTGTATACCATGATGGTGCTTGAACCATAGATAAAATAGCCTGCAGCGACTTGGTTTATCCCGGGCTGGAGAACATCGCCCAGCAGCAGGTCGGAGTTCGAATCGCCGTCCTTTTTCTTGAAAATGCCGAAAATAGTCCCGATACTCACGTTAACGTCAATATTGGAGGAACCGTCCAGGGGGTCAAACAGGAGAATGTAATCTCCCTTGGGGTATTGCGAGGGGATATCGATGAGGTCGGGATCTTCTTCGGATCCCATGCACCATAATTGCCCTATATGCTGCATCCGCTCTATTATAATCTGATTTGAAAACACGTCCAGTTTCTGTACTTGCTCCTGCTGTACGTTAATCTTTCCTGTGGACCCGAGAATATCCACGAGACCTGCCTTGTTCACCTCCCGGGAGATGACTTTGGCCGCAACTATGAGTTCGTTTAGCAGGGTCGTAAAGGCGCCTGTAGCCTCAGGATTTTCCCGTTGCTGATTCAAAATATGTTGGGTAACAGTGATTCTCGCGCCTTGTTTTTCCATGTCAAGTACTCCTTTATATCAGTATGGCAATATGTTAATATTTCAGGAGATTATCCCAAAATTCAGGATCCTCGTCTTTCCAGTTTGGGCCGAACCTTCTGTCACAAAATGAGCTGAGCCGTTCATACCACTTGAACCAAACATTTTTTTTCTTTTCCTTTGCCTCCAGCACGTCAGCCACAAAGACATCTATGTTATTGATTTCATCCTTGGGCACATAAAACGAGGCACCCTTTTCAAATGATTTTTTTAGATTATCTTTTGAAAGCGCGTGGGCGGTAAGCATCAGGGCCGGTATGTTTCTTTTATTGGCAATCTCCAGCAGTTCATATCCTCTGACACCCATGATATCCAGGACAGCGATGTGATAGGCATTGGATTCAAGTAATTTTTTCGCCTCCTCGAAAGTCGAGGCCCTGTCAATCTTACACATATCCAGCAGTTCCGTGAGGAACTCCAGGATGTCCGCCTCATCATCAACGATCAGGACCCTTTTTCCCCTGAGAATTTTTTCGGGCTCCATTTTACACCCTCCTTTGAAATTGAGTTTCTCTGGTCCTCGTAAAACCCGACAGGCCAAACGTTCTATATATTTTCAAACAATTTATAAGAAAATTTTTTCAGACGGGCTGCTCTTTGTATTCGAGTCTGTATATCTCCGCAAGGGTCAGGAATACGGTAATTATTAACGGGCCGTAAACAATGCCCAGAATGCCGAAAAGCTTCAGGCCT
>CAZENC010000522.1:0-2306 GCA_964513115.1 uncultured Desulfobacteraceae bacterium
TGGTTGCGGAAGAAGCGCGACCAGCTGAGACCGGAGGCCGGATAAGTTTCCTGTTTTTCAAGCTCCCACCAATGTTGCACATATGGGTCGTGGGCTTTGACATCGGCCCCCATTTCTGTCAGTTTCCGGACAATAATTTCAGATCCGCTATAACGAGTATCGCCAACATCCTCTCGGTAAGAGGCCCCTAGGACGGCTACCCGCGAGGCCGCAACAATCAGGCCCATGTTTCTGAGGGCGTCGCGTACAAGCTGGGCTGCATGCAATGCCCGGGTGTCGTTGGTGTTGATAGCCTGCGGGGTAATCTGGAAGATGTCTGTTTCAAATCCCATCAGATGTTTGTATGCCCAGAGGCCCAAACCCCCATCTTTGGGGAGACAGTAACCTCCAATGCCTGGGCCTGGGAAGATGATATTGCTATGTGTGGGGCGAACCTTTATGGCATTGATCACCTTGATGAGGTCCACACCGTTGGTCTCTGCAAACAGGCTCCATTCGTTAAGCAGGGCAAGGATTGTTGCCCTGTAAGTATTTTCAACTATTTTACAGGTCTCGCTTTCAATGGGTTTATCAAGGACGGTTAGCGGGTATTCATCCACGTTAAGGATGTCTGAGAGAAATCTCCTCACCTTTTCTCGGCTTTCCTCATTAATTCCGCTGCACACACGCCAGAAGTCTCTTACGGATCGCACATAATCTCGCCCGGGCATCACCCTTTCAAAGCTGTGGGCCAACAGCGGCTCCTTATCTATACCTCTAACCTTAAATGCCTTTTTTATTAAGGGATATGCCACATATTCGGTTGTGCCGGGGGGCACGGTGGTTTCTATTAGTACAAGACAGTGGGGGGGGATTTTTTCTCCGATTATCTTGAAACTGGCCTCCAGATCGCTTATGTCTGCATACCCGCTTTTAAGATTACCCAGTTCCAGCTTTATAAAATCACACTGGACGTCCACCACCAGTATATCTGCTAATTTAAGGGCGTCATGGGTAAAAGTGGCGGTCAGTGTCTTTTTTTTGTTCACACAGCGCTCGATCATGGGGGCCACTTCAGGGTCTTCCGCCTTTATCGGGGAGATGCCCCGGTTTAAGAGAGGTATCTTCCAGAAGCTCCTGGCACTCGGTCTCTGCATGCCTATGACAAAATTTTTGGGCTTGCCTGTGCTCTTATCCACCGAGTCGGCCACGACTCCTGCCATAACAGCGCCCACAAACCCAAGGCCCATGACCACAACAATTTCCATGCCTTCTTCGCGCCTGGACCGGACCAGTTGCTCAAGCCTTTCGAATTCTTCTAAATAATCATTTTCCTCGGGGAGCTTGAATTGTTCTCCATCCGGGCTTATCGAATAATCCATGATTTGATTCGTCTCCTTTTAATGTGACATAAAATTATTTAAGTGATGTGCAATCAAGCGGTCCAGAATCAAGCCAAAGACTTACTTTGATGGTTGCGCAAAGGGCCCTGGACATTGGAAACACACAATAAGCAGTTCCAGTTAGCTTGAAAAATTGGGTCTTATTCCCATCTTAAATAATGTAAAGGCTTAAACATGTCAAGCAGCAAGGACCTGAAGATATGGGGACTCAATCAGGGCCAAAACACGGAAAAATCGAAGTGAGTTAGGACTGTTAAGTCCAGACACGCGGAGAGACAGGAGAACAAACGCTTCACCGTTCAGCTTGTGTTATGGAAGCAGAAATAATGGAAACCGGAAGGGCCCGGAAAATTACACATTAGTGGTTTTTTAGAAATTCTTTAAAATTTTGAGAATTTCTAACATTTTGCAAATTCTTATCGGTCTTTAGAAGATCCCAGTCTTTGAAACCCGTCCTGATGGCATTCTTGATACAATCAATGGATTCCTGTATCTTGTTCTGCTCTGAATATATGCTGGCCATATAATAATATACGCTCGGACTGTCAGGCCGGAGCCTAATTATTTTTTTAAATAAAGAAATAGCCTTGTCATATTCTCCCTTTCCCGTATAGGCAACAGCAAGATTGTTAAGGGCCTGGACAAAGTCCGGTTCGATTGAGAGTGCCTTCTCATAATTGCGAATGGCTTCATCTGTCCTTCCCTGCTGGGCCAGGATGTATCCCATATTATTGTATGCCTGCACAAATTCAGGATTTATCCTCACAACTTTTGAAAAATAGTTAACAGCCTCTTCGAGCATTCCCCGACGCATCATGGCAACGCCCATGTTATTGAGAGCTCCTTCATTTTCGGGTTTGATTCGCAGGGCCTCGGAGTAATGGCGTATGGCCTCATCAGTATTCCCTTGTGATTCTAAGGCAT
>CAZENC010000523.1:0-2303 GCA_964513115.1 uncultured Desulfobacteraceae bacterium
AATGGTATCTGCTTCTTAACCCTGAAGCCGGGGACCTCGTTCGTGGAAGTGGTGGTGTTAGGAAGGTTAGGTGCGTATTCCGGACCAAACCGCCACCCCATTCCGATTGAATCCGCCACCCTGTTCCGATCCAAATCGCCACCCCATTCCGGAGCAAATCGCCACCCCTTGTAATAGAGTATAAAAGCGACGCTGGATAATTGAAATAACAGCCATTACCCTCCTGCAAAAACCAACGAGGAGGTGGAAATGGCGAACAGGAGATTATCCATGCGAACGATCAAAGAAGTCCTTAAACTCAAGTTGAAACACGGTTGCTCCAATAAACAAGTCGCAAAAAGTTGCAATATCTCCAGAAGCACGATCAGGGATTATGTACGACGTGCCGAGGCCGCCGGTCTCACCTGGCCGATTGACCCTGAACTGGATGACGCAACCCTTGAAAATCTATTGTTCCCTGTAAAACCCATCACTGCTTCTTCCCAACGCCAGATGCCCATGATGGCGTATCTCTTTGGTGAGTCGAAGAAGAAAGGGGTCACCCTGCAACTGTTGTGGTACGAATACAAGCAGGGAAATCCCGCTGGCTATCAGTACAGCCAGTTCTGTCACCGCTACCGCCAGTGGGTCAAGAAACTGGACGTCACCCTCAGACAGCAACACCGCGCCGGAGAGAAGCTTTTTGTTGATTATGCCGGTCAGAGCTTTCCCATCATTGATCCTTCTACCGGTGAGATCCGCAAGGCGTACCTTTTTATCGCGACCCTTGGGGCCAGTAATTATACCTTCGCAGAGGCCTCCCTGAGTCAGGATCTGCCTTCATGGATCACGGCCCACATCCATGCCTTTGAATTCTTCAAGGGTGTGCCTGAAATCCTGGTGCCTGATAACACCAAAACGGCAATTACCAATCCCTGCAGGTATGAACCAGAGGTCAACCCCACCTACCAGGATCTGGCAGATCATTATGGAACCACGGTGATACCGGCACGACCAGGGCATCCACGGGACAAAGCCAAGGTGGAGTCCGCGGTCCTGGTGGCTGAACGCTGGATCCTGGCAGCCCTCAGAAACCATACCTTCTTCAGCCTGGCTGAACTTAATAGGGCCGTAGCTGAAAAGCTGAGTGATCTCAATAACCGCACGTTCAAGAAGCTCGACACCACACGGAAAAAACTCTACGAAACCATCGATAAGCCTGCGCTGAAGCCTTTACCACTTCACCGATATGAATACGCCGATTGGAAAAGGGCTCGTGTCAATATCGACTACCATGTAGAAGTGGACCGCCACTACTACTCCGTCCCCTATCAGCTCGCCCGGGAACAGGTCGATATACGTCTAACCATAGCGACGGTGGAAATCCTCTTTAAAAACCGTCGCGTGGCCAGCCACAGAAGAAGCGCTGGGCCCGGAGGCTTTACCACCCTCACCGAGCACATGCCCAAAAGCCATCGGCGGTATCTGGAGTGGACCCCTTCCCGGATCGTCGCGTGGGCAGGGAAAACCGGCCCGAGCACAGAACGACTTGTCACCAGGATCATGGAAATGAGACCTCATCCCGAGCAGGGGTTCCGTTCCGCGCTGGGAATCGTGCGCTTAAGCAAGCATTACACCCCTGAACGGGTGGAGAAAGCCTCCATCCGGGCTCTGGCCATGGGGGCCTGCTCATATAAGAGTGTGAAATCCATCCTGAAAAACGGCCTGGATCGACAGCCTCTCCTCTTTGAACACCCTGAGGAGGCGCAGCCTCCCGCCCATCCCAATATACGCGGCAGGCACTACTACCATGGCGGAAAGGAGTTCGACCATGCTCAATGAACACACGATCGAGAAACTCTATCACCTGAAACTCAACGGCATGGCCGAGGCCTTTAAGGAACAACTCCAGCAACCTGATCTCAGCGATCTGTCCTTCGAAGAGCGGTTCTCTCTGCTGGTGGACTACCAGTGGAGCTGGAAAGAGAATCGCCGCATGAAGAGGCTTCTCGGTAACGCCAAGCTCAAAATCAATGGCTGTATCGAGGACATCGATTACCGTGCCCCAAGAGGATTGCAAAAATCCGTGATCCTGCAGCTTGCCGCCTGCGATTGGATCAAACATGCCCAGAATGTTATTATCATCGGTCCCACAGGAGTGGGAAAAACCTACCTGGCCTGCGCTCTGGCCAATAGAGCCTGTCGCATGGGCTTTCCGGCATTCTACATCAGAATCCCCACGCTCTTTCAGGATCTTGCTGTTAGCAGAGCTGACGGCTCATACCCAAAGATCATGAAGAAACTCACCAAATCCAAAGTCCTCG
>CAZENC010000524.1:0-2302 GCA_964513115.1 uncultured Desulfobacteraceae bacterium
TCGTGCTGGGCAAACCCATGCTTCCCAAAAAGCCGGACCCGCCACTTAAATACTCAATTGACAGAAGGCCCCTAAGTAAAAGGAGCCTTAAGGAGATGGTGGAAAAAATCCACGAAGCCATCCACAAGGCCGAATTCGAACACGTCTGCGTTTATACAAACGGCACGGAACTGACTGCTGAATTTGAAAATCAAAAATACCTTTCCAATCAGAAGGCGGCAGGCAGGGTTTTGCGTATCCTCCTTTACCACTCTCCCAAAGACATACACAAACTGACAGTACATCTCACGCGGCGACGCTTCTCTCTTTTGCGTGTCTCGGTTAAACCGGATCACCTGGAAGGATATCTGCTTGGAAAAATACCTCAAGATATTTTCAACAAGCTCATAGAAATTGAGATAGCAGCGGGCGAGCTTGATTCGGAACATAAGAATTTCGTAAAGACGGGGGAAGATAAAGGGCTGGATTACAGTCTCGGCGTCAAGCCGGACTTCGGGACCTATCTGAATGATCCTTCAGGGGTCTTCAAATATCGCGTGGGTATTAAACCTTACGCGATAACTTCACTCTGGAAAGGGGCCTCCACCTATGCCCGCTATGATATCCCCTTTTATTCCGACATCTGGTCGAGTAACGTCCCTCAGCCTAATACGATCCGTGGCGATTCATGGAAATACAGGGACAGGGATTATTCCTTCGATAGGCTGATATTTAATCAGGCAATCCGCTTTTCAAAAAGGATATTTGGTCGTTTTAGCCTTGGGTATTTTGATAATATGTTTGCCGGTATGGGAGGTGAACTCCTCGCCTTTATCGGAGACGGAAGACTGGCCCTGGGCATTGAGTCGGATTGGGTGAAAAAACGGAAGCCCGCCACCCAATTTGAGTTCATGGACCTTGAATCCCATACAGTACTTGGAAATATCTACTACAGTATTCCCGAAATAGATGTAACCTTACACGCCCGGTATGGACAATTTCTGGCAGGTGATCGGGGCTGGTTGTTTGATGTGAGCAGAGAGTTTGATACGGGTGTCGTTGTTGGATTCTGGTATAGCGTTACGGATACAGACGACCTCACCGGTTATAACAGGGGTTACCACGAAAAAGGCATCTTTTTAAACCTGCCGATAAGGATGTTTCTGGACCGTGATAGCAGAACGAGATATAATTACGCCCTATCTCCGTGGACCAGGGATGTTGCCGCTACGGTTGGTCACTGGCAGGACCTGTACGGTCTGGGTAGTGATTTGATGCCGGCTAATTTTGAAAAGGACATCCCCAAGTTAAAAGATTAAAAAAGCTTGACATTCGATATTGGGTCTGTTTATTATCACTAATCTTTAGCATTTTATTTAAATATGTTATGCAAAATTTGATATTAAAGACTAAGGAGGTTCCTGATGAAAAAGAAAAATCTTAATATAATGGGAAAGATTGGAATCTTGGTCTTATTGGTGTCCTTCGTTTTTTGTCCCATTTTACCATCCGTATCTCTTGCAGCTGAAGGTGCCGCAGCCGGAGCTTCTGCAGCAGGTGCCGGTGGTGGTGCTGCAGGGGGAGGAGCCGGCGCTGGCATGGGCGTTGCGGGGTATGGAGCACTTGCGGCGGCTCTAGCAGGAGCAATTGCAGTTGTTGCCGTGGCAGCTGGTGGTGGCGACGGTGGAACTACAGAGCATCATGGTACAACTGACCATCATAGTGGTGAAGGCTATTAACTGCTGATCCTTGAAGTCTGAGTATAATATAGCGGAGGAGGAAGGTTTTTGCCTCCTGCGCTATTTTTTTGCCTGAATTTCCCTTAAGATATCTGTCTAAAACAACTTGACATTAGGCATATTTAAAATAGTATGTCCTTACGTAAGTAAAATTTCAATTTCTTATAGATAATCAATATAGTATTATAAATTTGGTTATAGCCCGACAACATGTGACTTTTGAAAAACTATTTTACCGGCCATTGCGAGGAATAGAGTGACAAAGCAATCCGATGCGAAGTATCGTCCCAAGTGAAGAGGGATCCCCTAAATTAATGCATCGAGATCCTTCGGCAAGCTCAGGATGACTTGCTTTTACAAATCAGATTGCTTCGCGGAGTTTATCCCCGCCTTAAGGGAGGGCTCGCAATGACAAAATAATATTTTGCAAAGGTCTCACGATGTAACCAAAGGGGCGGAGCACTGTATATTCTAGGAATTTCCTTTTTTTTAGAGTCCGGCACTCAATCTATGCCGAGTGCCGAACTAAATAAAATCGTGAAAGCGATTTTATAAAGAAAGGCCTTAAGCATGAAAAATCGACC
>CAZENC010000525.1:0-2290 GCA_964513115.1 uncultured Desulfobacteraceae bacterium
AAACTGCGTGGCCGTTTCAAGGCTGTACCTGTCCGATAGTGAGCCTATGAATGGCGGACCAAGGGCGCTTCCAAAGAGATGTTGCACAATCACGCAGAGGCTTAAGGAGATTGCTCTCAGGCCGGGGTGAACTACATCCTGAGTGACGGCTACCGAGGCTGGAACAAAGGCTATTGCCGAAACACCGCCAAAGAGAAGAACCATATACTGGAGGTTTCCCCGGAGTAACGTAAATGCGATAAGAAGAATAGCCGGCCGTGGTCAGGGAAGAAAGGGAAGGGAAAAGAAGTCGCGCGGTTTTTCTTTTTTTCTGCCACCGGTCCGCTAAATAGCCACCAAGCGGGGCGCCAACAATGGCCATCAGCATTACCACAGCGCTCTTCGGCCCCGCCTTGCTCATGGGTAGGCCTTCAAGCCGATTGAAATAGGACGGCAGCCAGGTCAAAAGGGCTGCCGTAACAAAGGCGTTTCCGGCAAACCGTCTGTCAGGTGACGTCCGATACCGATTATAGGGACCTCATTTATGCCGTGAATATACAGGGGGACTCGATCAGGCTTTTGAATACTCAAGGCTGTCAGGGTTCTATCTTTGCCAGTCATCTAATTACCTCCTCTTTGGTGACAAATGAAGATCGCCCTGTGACTCATTACAGTATAAGGCTTTTGCGGTTTTATGTTGGGTGTTAGGCAGTTTTTCCCCTGTAGTAATATGCCCTTATAAATTTAGCTATAATCTCTCGCTGTTTGTTATATGGTTTTACGAATCGGATTCCGGTAAGCGCACCATTGGGGTCCAATTTCCTGGAATGAATTACCTCCCCTCCTATCTTTATCGTACTACCTTCAAGGTCAATGGTCACTATTAGGATATTTTTTGAATTAATCACTTTAGGGGTTTCCATAAGAACCCCACCTTGACTTATGTTCAAAATGTGCAAAACCTTTCCTTTCCCCTCTTCAACTTTTTGATGTTTATCATCTAAACAAACATAATCCACACTCCTGGATATACTGATTCTCGGATATTTCCTTTTATCTGCTTCTGGCACCTTATCCTCTCCTTTTGGTCGTTTTACTTAAGATTAACCCTCTTCAGCCTTATACGCAACAACTCGATTATTAAAAAATGTGGGTATAAGCAAGATATGTTTGCTTTCAATATATTCAATATCAGCGGAATTTATCTTTTGGTTTGTCGTGTCCAAAAGAACGGTCACTTTACCGGAGGATGTGACATAAGATGTCTTGCCTCTCCAATCTGAGATGAAATAATTCCCTTTCCCATCTGACTGGACACCGTCGATACCGGAACCAATCTTTGCAATAATGCTAATTTCTTTAGTAGCTAAACTTATTGCCTTTAAAGAGCCGTCACCAGAGTTGCCTAATATCAATTTGTTTTTCTCTGCATAGAGACCATTTGGTTTACTGACCTCAGGCCCTCTCAGCCACACCACCATCTTCTTTTGAACGAGCTTATATATAACGCTGTTTTTGGGAGACATGTCCGAAACATAGACATTTCCATCCTTATCGATGGTAACATCATTTAAAAACCCGGCACCAGATGCAGGATATTTAGACAAAATCCTTCCGGTTTTTAAATCTATCTCTACCAACTCGTCGATATCGGTTACATAAAGACTATCTTGATAGATACCTGAACCTTTAGGTGCATTTAACCCGGTTGCCCATTTCAATACCAATATCTCACCGCTTAGGGACACTTTCGAGATAAAACCCTTGCCGTTTTTCTCTGTGGGTTTCCCATTAATATTTGAAACATAGATGATATCTTCAGATGGATTGTATAGGACAGATTCGGGAATCCTCAAATCCGCTTTTGTTTCCCATAGTTTCGTTAATTTACATTTTTGAAATCCACCAGGATCTGCCGCTAAATTTTTTTTAGCAAAAAACAGAATTAAAAAACTGCAAATAAAAGCAACAGTGATAACAAGTCTTTTTTTCATGATTCCCTCCATTCTGTAAAAAAGATTCATAGTGGGGTTTCCTGGACGTCCTATATTATTCCTCACCAAAAAAAAGGCCCAATCTCTTACCAGAAATTGGGCTTTACGTCGGTTATCGCATAATCCCTCTTTGTTGAAGGTGGAAATCAATTTTGTTTTTGTTTATACAATCTAAATATTTTTGAGCCAAAATAATATGTCTCGACATTGTTTGGGCAACAGCCTGTTGAGACCTGACGTCTATGAAGTCTCAAAGCGATGAAAAGGCTGGGTGGGGGTTAACAGCGCTGTTTCCGTTTCCGCCGCGCAGAACTCTT
>CAZENC010000526.1:0-2286 GCA_964513115.1 uncultured Desulfobacteraceae bacterium
GAACCAGGCGACTGACGAAAAACAAATATCTCTTGAGTGGGACATATTCGCCGAAGGGTACAAGCTTCACCTTGTCATAGTACTGGGATGGCTGGTCAGCAGAGGTAATTAAATAGGCACGGTTGTAGTATTTGGTTTTTCCATGAATCTGCTTATAGGCAGGGCTGCCGAAAATAATGGACGAGTTCGATTCCCGTACAAGTGATAGTATTTTCGGGGCAAATTCAAGATCTTTCTGGAAAAAAAAGGGTACCGATGTCTCAGGCCATACGATCAGATCAGGTTTGAAGTCATAGGCTGCTCGGGTTAGCCTCTGATAGGTCTCTATGGTCTCGGTTTGGTAGGTAGGGTCCCATTTGAGCGATTGATCAATATTGCCCTGAATTACTACGGCATTCACCGTACGCAGAGGTCCCTTCTCATCCATGCTTGCATTGAGACAGTAATGTCCGTATGCAAAAGTGCCACCCACTAAGAGCAGGACGCTGATAATTTCCCACCTGAGAGTGCCTTTGATTTTATCCTGACGGCTGAAAAAGAGATGGTAAAGGAGGCCATTTGAAAGAATGATGAGAAAGGAAATGCCATATACTCCGCAGAGATCTGCTATCTGTATAAGATGTAAATGGCCGTATTGCGTGTACCCCAAGAGGCACCATGGAAAACCTGTAAGGAGTTTTGCCCTGATATATTCAAGGCCAACCCAAACGCCTGCAATAAACAGCAGACCGAAACGGGAACCCATGAGCCAGGTTGTTATACCGGAAAAAAAGGCCAGGTACAGGCCCAGGTATAGACACAACAGAACAAAGGGCCCAATGCTTACAAGGGTGTTTAGATTACCGTAACGGCCAAGGACCACTACAATCCAATATATCAGGGTCAGATAATGGGTTGTTCCGGCAATAAAACCTAACTTGAAGGCCTTGGTGAAAGGTTCATTTTTAATGCTTATAAGAAGCGGCACCAATGCAAAAAATGCCAGGAAGGAGAGCCTGAGGGGTGGAAAGGACGCCGTCAACATGACGCCGGAAAGGATGGCCAATAATACCTTACGGGTCAGGCTCCAACGCCTACCAGTAGTACTCAAAAGGCTGTAGTCATCTTTCGCACGCATGGCCCCCGGTAGTTTTCCCTCCTTGCAATATTGGTGGTTGTGGAACTGAGTCAGTGCTGAGGGTCTCTTTCTTTTTCGGGGAGACCAGGAGTGGGTTTGTGTGTGATGAGGACTTTTTCAATTTTGCGTTGATCGGCTTTTTTAATGACGATTTCAAGTTCCTTAAATGAGATTTTTTCATCTACTTGCGGAATTCTTCCCACAAGATGGATTACAAAACCTCCTACAGACTCGAATTCTCCTTTTGGCAGTTCCACGCCGAGATGTTCCTCCAGTTTTTCAACCTCCAAACGGGCATCTACGAGGAGAGATTTGTCATCGATTATCGTCACAAGGGATTTTTCGTTGTCATGCTCGTCCATGATCTCACCAACGATTTCTTCAATAATATCTTCTATAGTGATTATGCCGGCAGTACCCCCATACTCATCGGTGACAATGGCCAAATGGGTTTTTCTACCTCTCAAATCCCTAAAAAGTTTGTTGATTTTTTGTGTTCCGGGTACGAAGGAGGGTTTTCTAAGGATTTCAACTGGTATTACGGAATCAAGGTCTTTGCCCCATAGCTTCAAAAGATCCTTTGAGTGAAGGATGCCAATGATCTCGTCTATATTATCATTATGTATGGGAATTCTCGTATGGCCGCATTTGCTGACCAGCTTGATTATCTCACCCAGCGTGGAATTGACCGGCGCTGAAGAAATGACTGTGCGCGGAATCATAATGGAATTGACCCTCGTCTCTTTCAAATCCAGCACACCGTAGACCATGTGGGATTCTTCGTTGCTGATAAGGCCTTTCGCCTGTCCCTCATCAACAAGGTCATGTATTTCTTCCGCAAGGTCGTTGCTGTTGCCCGGGTGAAATTTTCTTTTTACCAAGGATCTTAAGAGAGCAAAGAGCCCTTGCTCCGAATCATCTTCCAAGAATATTTCTTGCTCCTAATTTAGTTTAAATGAGTTATAGTAGCTAAATAATTTTTTAAGCTGCCACCATAAGAAAACAATTTTCATAAATTCTATTTTTATCGGCATTCAATGTCAAGATTTTTGAAGTATAGAGATATCAAGAACTCAAATATCTCTTGACTGTTGCAGATGATTGAAATATAAGAAAATTCAAGTGGTAATTATTAGCGGGCATAGCTCAGTTGGTAGAGTACAAGCTTC
>CAZENC010000527.1:0-2284 GCA_964513115.1 uncultured Desulfobacteraceae bacterium
GATGAGCCGATCCTGTTGGGGCTCAGCACCATCCGCGATTATGATGACTACACCTTTACCCATTCGGTGAACGTTGCGATTCTCTCCATGTGTCTGGGGCAACGCATCGGTCTTTCGCGGACGTCTTTGCACCGGCTGGGAATATGTGGGCTTTTCCACGATCTGGGAAAGCTGGATATACCCATTGAAATCATCCAGCAGCCCGGAAAGTTGAACCAAGGCGAGTTTGAGGAAATAAAGAAACATACCATATACAGTGTTACCCAAATCATCAAATTAGAGGCCCCCCATGATCTCAAGGCAAAAATCCTGCTTCCCCCGTTTGAACATCATTTAAAGTATGACCTTTCGGGATATCCCAAGACGAACCGTAAGAAACCCCTGGGTCTGTTTGGTCGGATCATAGCTATTGCAGACGTGTTCGATGCCATCACTTCCCCTCGGGTATACCGCCATGTGGCTTTTACTCCTGATCAGGCGCTGAATACTATGTTGGACGGCTCAGGCACGGAATTTGATCCGATCCTCCTTAAAATATTTATTAATATGCTCGGGGTCTATCCCATAGGTTCACTTTTAGAACTGGACACGGGAGAGTTAGGCCTGGTGATGGAAACTGATACAACGTTCGACGGGGCGCGACCCATGGTGGTGCTGTTAGCTCCAGGTGGGAATGGAGGTTATGCAAAGGTCGGGGTGGCGGATCTGGCTGAACGTGACGCCCAATCCGGCGCATTCCGGAGAAACATTGTTAAAAGTATACATCCGTCTACCCGGGGAATTCAGCCTGCCGAGTTTCTTATTTAAAAACTCGACCTTGTTTTTATCTGAAACGGATCCTGAGACACACTTTAGCAACGCTCCAATTCTTCATCAGAGATATAGTGTCCGGGTTGAATAAGAACAACCTTGTAATAAAAAGGAGGAGAAACTTGACCATAACAGAAAGAAGAAAATATCAGAGAATCAAAACACACAATCTTTTGTCATATGTTTGTATAGACGATAGCGGCAACCCAACAGAGGAAAGGATGGGAACGGCCATAGAGATCAGTCAAGGGGGACTCTTCATAGAAACTCATAACCCGTTAAAGCCGCAAGATGTCCTGCTCATTACCATCGATATTCAAGGCGAATTGGTTCCTATTAAAGGCAGGGTCGTTCATTGCCGGACAGACGATTCCGGAAAGTTTCGCACTGGAATCCAGTTCCTTGAAACCAATGAGAAAATTCTATCATTTGTAAAAAAACAGGATACAGGATAAAGGTAAATAGCAGACAACAAATTTGAATATATTTTATCAATTGGACAAACCTCTCCGCATTTTGGACAAACCTCTCCGCAGCTAATAGCCATAATAACGAAAACAACAGAGATGGCAATCTCACCTGTTCAGAAACCCAACAACATACAATAACTTGGGGGTGATCAGAAAAATATTACTATATGTCGTATTTTTACTTGAAGAATCTTTTTATTTAATATAAAGGTTGGCTATTGTTCTTAAATAGAAGAAAGGAGGAGATTTATGAGAGTTATTGCGAGTGCGAATCAAAAAGGAGGATGCGGTAAAACAACAACAGCCATTAACCTTTCATCTTCGTTATCTTTAAAAGGACAGAAGGTATTGCTCATTGATTTTGATCCTCAGGCCCACGCAACCATGGGTCTGAACATAACGCCTTCCGATCTTGAGAAAAGCATCTATGATGTTATAACGCCAAAGGAAAATGAATCATTGGGGATTAAAGATATTTTAGTGCCAATTAAAGACAACTTTGATCTTGCTCCCTCAAGCCTGATTCTCAGTGCAGTGGAACAAGAGCTTTCCGGAATGGATGGCAGGGAAGACAGGCTCTTGAAGGCTATTCAGGCACTCAAAGAACCATATGACTATGTTTTAATTGATTGTCCCCCAAGCATTGGACATCTTTGCTTTAATGCCCTTCGTGCCTGCGAGGAAGTGATTATCCCCATCGATATGAGCCTTTTTTCTCTTCGGGGTGTTGCCAAACTCCTAGAGATCATCATTCTGCTTAAGGACAAAGTTGGTCATGATGTTAAATCTCGTGCTCTTATTACCATGTATGATCGCAGGACACGTTACTCCAGGGTTGTTTTGGAGAAGGTTAAAGCGGAATTTGGGAACAATGTCTTTGAGACGGTGATTCGTTACAATATCCGGCTCAGGGAAACGGCAGATTATGGCTTGCCTGTTGGAGATTATGATAAAAATGCCATTGGTCACAAGGATTACGAAAACTTGGCTGAGGAGGTTATTCG
>CAZENC010000528.1:0-2282 GCA_964513115.1 uncultured Desulfobacteraceae bacterium
CGATTGGCTGAGTCCGTCAACAATGTCCAATCACTGCCCCTCAATTCTCCGGTCCGCAATCTCGTGGCGTTTATTCCTGAATCAAGCCCCAATAACCTGATACCCAGCTGCTGTTTGGACATCTCCAGAGAGAAAACGGCCACGCTTTTCTTGGTCTTTTGGGCAGCATTATACCCGATATTCAAAGCCAGCGCTGTTTTTCCCATGCTGGGTCTGCCTGCAATAATAATCAGGTCTGAAGGCTGCAGGCCTGCGGTCAAACGGTCAAAGTCGTCAAAACCTGTGGGAACGCCGGTTACATATCCATCAATTTCCGCCGTGCTCTCAAGTTTCTTAAAGCTAATAGTTATGATGTCATTCAGCCCCTGTAAACCTTCCCTGACCTGCTCCTCTGCAATATTGAAAATGGATTGTTCAGCCATCTCAAGAAGATCTTCGGTCTCTCCTCCCTCCTGGAAACAGGTTTCGGAAATGATGGAACATTGATTTATCAGCTTCCTTTTAATGGAAAGATCCTTGACGATCTTTGCGTGGTAAACAATTCCCGCAGAGGTGGAAACAGCCTCAACCAGCGAAGCAAGATAATCAGTCCCTCCTACCTTTTCCAAGAGATTATTCTTTGTGAGAATCTGGGAAAGGGTGATGATATCTATTGGTTCTCCTTGACTAAACAACTCTACCATTCCTTCAAAAAGGTCCATATTGGCTTCACGGTAGAAATCATCACTCGACAAAAAGTCCATTGCCTGATTCATGGCGTCGTTGTTGATCAATATGCCGCCTAATATTGCCTGCTCCGCCTCAACGTTATGGGGCGGAACCTTTAAGTAGGAAGGGGCTGCTTTTTCTTTTACTTGAGGCAAATTCTATTCCTCTTCTTCCTTCACAGCTACCACAATGACCTTAAGGGAACCCGTTACTTCCGGATAGATCTTTACCGGTAATTCAAATTTTCCTAAAGATTTTATTGGCTTTTCTATGATAATTTTTCTCCGGTCAATATCAATGCCCTGTCTTTCAAGGTCCGCTGCAATATCCATGGTGGTTATTGAACCATATAATTTCCCCTCTTCCCCTGCCTTCACCGAAAAGGTAAGAACCGTCCCCTCAATCTTTTCTTTCAGTTTTTCGGCATCGTTCTTGGCCTTGGATTTTCTAACCTCAATCTTTTTATGCTGTAATTCAAGGGTCTTTATGTTCTGTGGACTTGCTTCAACAGCAGTACCCTTCGGGATTAGATAATTTCGAGCATAACCCTTGGCCACATTAACAATGTCTCCTTCCAGTCCCAAACCATCAACATCCTGTCGCAAAATAACTTCCATGAATACCTCCAAAAATTCCTGCCTGGTTTCATCCGCGGCCATATTCAATCCGCAGGGAGCTTCCTGGCTATTAGCTGTCAATTTTCTTTTGAATTTTCCTGAAATCAAACCATTGATCAAAAAGACCCGTAAGTGCCAAAATTGCGAAAAAGAGCTGTTGGACAATAATCAAAAAATAGATCCCAAGCCTGGCCCAGGATGGAACATTATATTTATTTAAGAAAAACAAAACAATAGACAGTCCATGAAAAAAGTATATTGCCATCATTACAATCAAGGCATTGATGGCAAACAATTTTATACCTCCAGAAGACAAAAATAAAGCAAAACCTGAAACAATCACCACCCAAATCAAACTATCCGGTGCCTTCCAACGGTCCATGGCCAAAAAGTCGGGGTAGTCGAGATTTCCCATCCGGAATAATGGTTTGGCAATAACCACATTGAGCCAAACGGCGAATCCGGTTCCGATTATCATAAGCGATGGATAAGTCTTTGAAATAATATCTATAAAGGCTTTTCCGTACATCTCCAGCTCTACACCTTTTTCCCGCGGTACACCCATGCCCTCATAGGCCTTGACGGCCTCTTTCAGTTGCACGTCAAAGAAATCGAGTACTATCTCAATTGGTCCCATATTCTTTGAAAGGGCAATGAAAAAAAGTGAACAAAAGCCAAGCAATAACATAAACATGGTGGCAAGAAAGATCGTCTGGCCGATTCCGAACCTTCTTTTGAAAATCACAGCCAAAACTAGTCCCAATAGGCTGAATTCCAAGCCAAAGAGGACAACATGAGGTTGCCCGGCCAGTTTGACAATAAGCACGATAATAAGGAAGGCCAGAGCGGCGAGTTTCACACCCTGGTATAAACCCAATTTAGTTGAATAATAAAGAAATGGCAAAGGGGTTAGCAGGCCAAAAAAGGGGCCGACAAACGGGATCGAAGCAGAGACAA
>CAZENC010000529.1:0-2270 GCA_964513115.1 uncultured Desulfobacteraceae bacterium
AGGCCACAAAGAGCTTTTATTAGACAGGATTAACAGGATTACATTGATTTTTTCTTTTTCAGCCTTTCCGGACGAAAGGCTGAAACCGCAATCCCGCCCAAGGGCGGGAGGGGTGGTTGCATTTTCGTTTTATATTCGTCTCTACTGCCTCCGATTAATATCATATACCCGCCATACAGACGGCGGGTAAAGGTAGCGGGATCAATGCTTCGCACCGAGCGCGTATTGTTTCAAAGACATCACAAAGTGATGGTCCGGATGGGATTGCATCCGGACTCATGAGGAGGAGTCATTGTGAGTAAAAGCAAGTTCGCTTGTTTTTACTTGCGATGATCCTCCACATGTATCTTTGAAACAGCCTTCATACCTGTAAAATCCTTTCAATCCTGTGGATCCTGTCTATATTTCTCTCTGCTTGCCCCGTTAAATTCCGCAGGATCATTTAACCGGGGCGTTCTCCTTGGCTCGCCGTAGCCTTTTGGCGTAGGCGGCTGCTTGCCCGCCGTCAGTGTGGCGGGTATGATATGTGTTTTTTGTTTGTTTGAAATAAAATTGTTTTTGTCTTTTCTCTGTGTCCTCTGCGGGCTCTGTGTGAGATTGTTTTTTTGATTTTTGTTATTTCTATATCCTCTGTGTGAGATGTTTTTTGTCTTTTTTATCACGCTTGTCCGTAGGAGCAGATGCGGACTGGAGAAGAGTGCCATACCGAGACGTTTCGGCCTGAATAGAACGGCGACCCAAACTTTTACTTGTCAGGTTATGGTTTAAATCTTATATTAGTGTTTATATTTGTACCCGGGAGGAAAACAGGGAATGGCCCAGAAAAAGATTTCAAGGACAATTGAAGAAATCAACCATAAAATAAAACAAGGTAAGGTTGTGGTGGTCACGGCCGATGAGATGGCACATATCGTTAAAGCGAAGGGTCCGCGGAAGGCCGCTCGCGAGATTGATGTGGTAACAACGGGTACCTTCTCACCAATGTGTTCATCCGGCGCCTTTATTAACTTTGGTCACACCAAACCGGCCATAAAGGCCTCACTTGCGTGGTTGAACGAGGTCCCAGCCTATGCAGGCCTTGCCGCGGTTGATCTTTTTATCGGCGCGACCGAGCCCGCAGAAGATGATCCCTTGAACAGGGTACACCCGGGGCAATTCAAATATGGCGGTGGCCATGTCATACACGATATCGTGGCAGGTAAAAAGGTAGTTCTGAAGGCCACCGCTTATGGGACTGACTGTTACCCGAATCGCGAGATCAAGAAAAAGGTCTCCATCGAGGACCTCCCTTATGCGGTGTTGCTGAACCCCAGGAATGCTTATCAAAACTACAATTGTGCAATCAATCTTTCAAATAAAACCATCTATACCTATATGGGGGTATTGAAACCGAACGGCGGGAATGCCAACTATGCCACATCCTGTCAGTTGAGCCCTCTTTTTAACGATCCTTACTATCTTACCCTGGGGCTGGGCACAAAGATCTTCCTTGGCGGCGCAAAAGGATTCATCATAGGTGCTGGATCACAGCATAATCCAAATGCCAAAAGAGGCAAAAACGGCGTTCCCTTGGAACCTGCCGGCACCCTTATGGTCAAAGGCAACCTGAAAGAAATGGATCCCAAATGGGTGGCCGGGGTGAGTATGCTCGGCTATGGTTGTTCCCTTGCCGTGGGCCTGGGCATACCCATACCGATTTTGAATGAAGAAATGGCTAGGTTCACCGGTATTTCCGATGAAGAGATTTTCACTCAAATCATAGATTACGGCAACGATTATCCGAAAGGAGAGGCCACCAGTCTGGGGCAGGTGAGTTATGCGGAACTCAAGAGCGGTATAATCCGTTTTAATGGACAGGATGTCCCCACTGTTCCTATATCATCATATGTCAGGGCCCTTGAAATCGCTCACATCCTGAAGGGCTGGATAGAAAAGGGAGAGTTCCTGCTCACGGAACCCCAGGAGATGCTCCCCACCGTAAAGAGGAAGTGATATCTGAAATATCCGGTCTCAACATGGGAGTGTTCCACTACTAGCACATCCTTATGGGAGGCAAAGGTGTGGGACTCTTCGAAAAGACACATCTTTCGGATAAAATCCCCCTGCCCTGTGCCGCGGGCATTAGCCATTAGCTTTTATTAGACAGGATTAACAGGATTACATTGATTTTTAGGGCCTTTTTGTAAAAAACAGTCTCTTTCAAGGCTCGCATGGTTTCATACCTATAAAATCCTTTCAATCTTGTCGATCCTGTCTATGTTTTTCTCTGG
>CAZENC010000530.1:0-2266 GCA_964513115.1 uncultured Desulfobacteraceae bacterium
TATTCTCTCAGCCTTGGAAAAAGACAAATTTGAAACTATGTACACTCAAAAGAATGCTTACACCATGCCAGGTAGAGAAAAAATGACATTTTCTCTATTGCTTGTATACGCGGTAATTGGGACAGTGCCTCTTGTGTTTGCTGCGGTACAACCTTGGATTTGGTCGGTTTACGTAGCTGCAATATTCACTGCCTTTCTTTTTCTGCTTTGGACTAACCGCATTTTCTTTGATTTACTAAAGGGTAAGATTTTTCTAACTACTGTTCTTTTCTTTTTTTCATATACTCTTTTTCCCCCACGAATACTTAGAATCTTAAGTCCTTACAGGAGCCAGTTACTTGAAAAATCTTCGCTGCTTATAGACATTCCTGTATCGTGGCAGGCTGTCAGTTATTCACCTATGGACTCACTTTCCTGGTGGATTTTTCTGCTGGGTCTTCTGATGTTTTTTTTGATTTTGCGCGTATATCTCTCTTCGCGCAGGAATATGAAAACTCTTATTTTAATAATGCTTATTGCGGGCATACTTGAGGCCTTATATGGCCTTATTCAGGCGCTTGTTCCTTCGGTTGGCCTTCTCTGGGTTGATTCTGGATGCTCTGATTGTGCCAGAGGCACCTTTGTTTGTCGAAATCATTTTGCCGGTTTTTTAGAGATGGTGTGGCCCTTAGGGCTTGCTTATGCGATGATGTATGGGGATTGGGCAGAAAGGACCTCCCATAATATACATGGTCATAAAAGAATTCTTAAGGCTATGTTTTCTTCCGACCGGCTGTATCAACAACTTTTTATCGCACTTATAGTTGTGATTTTAGTGCTCGCGCTGGTGTTTTCCAAATCCAGGGCAGGAATTGGAGCCGCCATTGTCGGCCTTGCAGCCTTTATTCTCATTGTGCGTTCTGCACATAAACAGTTACCCTGGTTTTTCTGGATAATTGTTGGGGTCGTTGCGGTCCTTTTTTTAATCTATGGGTTTAAAATGGGGTTTGACCCTATTATAGAGAGGTTTTTAGAGATTCGTGAGGGCCTTTCCAGGGCGGGACTCTGGCAGGATGGCATGGTCATTCTCAAAGATCATCCCCTTGGTATTGGCCTTGGAAATTTTAATCGTGTTTTTCCTGTGTATCAGACCTCAAACCCGACGGAGGTAATTGTCTTCAGCCATATCCACAATGACTACCTTCAGTTATTAGTTGAGGCGGGGTGGCCTGGTTTTCTGGCCCTTGTGAGTGGGTTTTTTATTTTTTTAGGAAAAGGAGTTAGAAAACTAAAAAGACTGAATTCTCATGATGATCCCTTACGCTTTTTTGCTGCAACAGGCGCCTTAAGTGGTTTGATATCTATGGCATTGCACAGTTTTTTTGATTTTAACCTTCAGATACCGGCAAATTGTCTTTATTTCGTAACATTGATTTCAATAGTTTATACCTCTTTGTGGGGAAAACCGCATAGATTAGACGGCTCTTTCTCAACATGAGTGGGTACAGTATCCGCCTCCTTTACACCCTCCCCTTAATCCCCTCCCATCAATGGAGGGGAAAGAAGAATAGAGATTCCCATCAATGGAGGGGAAAGAAAGAGGAAATCTCCCATCAAGTGAGGGGAAAGAGGTATGGGAGGGGGCAAGGGGTGTAGCAGTAAATTAAGAGAGCGGTTTTCTCATCCGTCATTCCGGCGAAAGCCGGAATCCAGATAGGAATTTCTCGTTCGTCATTCCGTATGATCCCGAATGTGACATGCCCTTTAGCGGATAAGGGGTCCGTGAGCAATCCAGAGAAGAACAAGTGAACAAACAACCGGCGGTTTACATTTTGGCAAGTAAACGAAATGGTACCCTCTATATAGGAGTGACTTCAGACCTCGTCAAGAGGATATGGGAGCACAAAAACAACATGGTGGAAGGTTTCACCAAACGCTATGGTGTTCATGAACTGGTCTGGTATGAAGTACACGAGAGTATGGAATCCGCTATTGAGCGAGAGAAGCGATTGAAGGAATGGAAACGAAAATGGAAACTGGAATTGATTGAAAGCAGTAATCCGCATTGGCAGGATTTGTACAATACGATTATTTGACTGGATTCCGGCTTTCGCCGGAATGACAGAAAGGAAGCCGGAATAAGAGAAAGTATGCCGGAATGACAGAAAGGAAGCCGGAATAAGAGAAAGTATGCCGGAATGACAGAAAGGAAGCCGGAATAAGAGAAAGTATGCCGGAATGACAGAAAGGAAGCCGGAATAAGAGAAAGTATGCCGGAATGACAGAA
>CAZENC010000531.1:0-2261 GCA_964513115.1 uncultured Desulfobacteraceae bacterium
GGCCTTACTCTCAGGCAAATCGCATCCGGAAAAGTCCATCACGGAAATGGTCGTTTTCTGAACCCTTTTAACAATACGGAATACGGGAATCTATGGAGGGTTATTTCCTGGAAACTATTCCATAAAAATCGCTTCAAGAAATTTTATAATCAGGAACGCAAGGTATCTGTCTCAATAGACTGGGAACCAGTAATGCGGGACAGTGGCCTCTCAATAACATTTATCAAACATGCCACTGTTATGATCAAGGACGTGGACACGTATATTCTCGTAGATCCTGTCTTTTCCTATCCCTTCCGGTTTATAAAGGATTTTACTCCGCTCGCATTTGACATAAAAAACATTCCCAATCCACATCACGTTCTAATTACACACGGCCATTACGACCACCTGGACAAACCTTCTATCGCTTCCTTTAAAAAAAACACTCATATAATTTCGCCACTTGGCTACAATGGAATCTTTGATGAGATGGGTATGAATAGAAGGACTCAGTTGGACTGGTTTGAAGCCTTCACCGAAGGAAAACGGGAAATTACACTTCTTCCCTGCAACCACTGGACCATGCGCAATCCCATAACCGGGCCTAATCGGTCTTTATGGGGTTCATTTTTAATCAAAACCGCCACGGGCCCCTCCGTCTTCATTGCCGGGGACACAGCTTATTTTGGCGGCTTCCGCGAATTGGGCAAAGAGTTTTCTATTGATCTGGCAATTTTTAATCTCGGAGCCTATGAACCCAGGTGGTTCATGGCAGCCAGCCATATTAATCCCGCTGAAACGGTAAAGGCTTTTCAAGAACTCAAAGCGAAAAAACTACTGATCGTTCACTGGGGAACCTTCCGTCTGGGAGACGAACCGGTACATTTTCCACCCATCCAAATCCGGCATGAACTGAAAAAGAAAGGACTCTTAGACCGCCTAGTTAGTCTTAATCACGGAAAAACACTTCTTTACAAGCAGTTTTCAGGCTCGAGTTGATGAGTTTTTCTGAATGGTATATCAGGAAGGATGGTTCGTACAATAAAACACCGGCGAATTTAAAAAAAAGCTCCCTGCATTACCAATTAATCGGGACAAAATACAGGGAGCTTTTGATACTTATTATTTGATCTCTAATCCGGTCCCGTCACAAAGCGACTTTGAAAGACGGGCCTGACAGTTTAATTGCTAATAAGGACAAGTCAGATCAGGCCTTAACATATTTGCCTCTGCCTACCTTTTTAATCTTTCCCTCTTTATAAGCACGATGGACGATATCCCAAATTTTTCGAGTATTGTATCCTGTCTTGTTTTGAATGGTAGCAGTATCTATACCCTTTCTACTCCTGTTCACAATTTTAAGGACTGTCTCAGTAGCTGAAATACTCCTCTTGCCCTTTTTGGCCGTGACTTTCCTCTTGGCGGGTTTTTTTACAGCAGTCCGCCTGGTAGTGGCTTTTCTGGAAACAGCGCGTTTAACACCAGCTCTTTTTGCTACCCTCTTTTTTATTTTGCCAGCCTTAGCCTGAGCCTTCTCAAGCTTATCAAGTGCCTTAACCAGCTTGCCTGTTCTTATAGTGAGCTCTTTTAGGTTCTTTGATATCGCATTCAAACTTCTTCTTAACTGTTTCATAATCTTTTCCCCTTTCACTTAATTGTTTCTTTAGAAGACTATGTTCTGAATACATTCACCTCCTTAATAAAAAATTAAGCTACAGTAAACGCACTTGTTTTGGGTTTTCCATCAACAGCACTCAAACTCAATTCTATATAGCATACTTGAAAGACCTATTAATCTATTCCTGGTCCCATCATAATAATGTTTGTAGTAAAATAACAGATCCGTATAGAACTTTCAACCCAAAAAATAGTAAAACAAATGCCTTAACTCATATTCATTTTTTGCTAAAAGAAATGACTCTCTTCATATCAAAGGCCTTTATTTTAAAAAACCTTAATACCAGGCTCTTAGTATGAGTAACAAGATGATAAAACCTGAAAAATTTGTTAATAACTTTGTATGCACATCTGTACCCAGTTAGTGACTATCCAGGTCTTCTTCTATTTCCTGCTTATTTCCTTTTTCCTTTTCTTTGAGTAACTGTAGATTTATCTGGAGAAAACTTATTTGGTTCTTGAGAGATGAAATTTGTGCCTGCTTGTGAATTCCGATGGCCGTTAATACAATTATGATAATGAATAATGCTATTATTAGTGCGACTGTAATCAAAATAAAACCTTAAAAAATCCAGCAGAAAGAGAGGAAATCAAGGAAACTA
>CAZENC010000532.1:0-2259 GCA_964513115.1 uncultured Desulfobacteraceae bacterium
TTCGACCCTGATGACATAATAAATCCGGGCAAGATGACTCCGGCGGAACCATGCGGAAGCTAGTTGCCTCATACAATCATATGAGCAATCTGCATATTATCCGGTGAATGCAAATAAGTTTATATCAAAAATTTTAGTGACGAAGCAATCGCATGGGTTTTTTTGCTTCGCTGCTGACATATTTTATACGTTCACTATAATCCACTAAAACTAAGGAGTTTTAACGTGGCAGACTTCATAGAAAGATTGAAAGGTCTTACAGAGATCCTCGGCAAGCAGAACGTAATAACTGAGTCGGATGTCACTGCTGAATATGCCGTGGACAATATAGTGCCCAAAGCGGTGGTATTCCCAAAAAACACAAAACAGGTGTCGGAAGTGGTCAAGTGTGCTAACCGGGAAAATCTTGCTATCGTGACCCGCGGAAGCGCCACAAAAATGGCCATGGGAAACCCACCTAAAAGACTTGACATTGTGGTCTGTACCTCCCGTATGAACCATATGCTGGACGTTGACACATCAAATCTCACAATGACGATTGAAGCCGGTGTCAAATTCAGGGATATACAGGCAAGACTGGCAACCCAGGAAGACCGATGCTATCTGCCATTGAATGATCTGAGTGTCGAAGAGGATGAGTTTATATGCTCAGACCGTTCACGAAGCGGATGCTTTATTCCTATAGATCCTACTTATGCCGAAAGAGCAACCATTGGAGGCATTATCGCCACCAACTCCACAGGACCGAGACGGCTTCTCTATAACCTTCCCAGGGACGCCATTATAGGGATCCGCCTCGTGGCCCCTAACGGAGATATACTGGGATCCGGCGGCAAGACTGTAAAGAACGTTTCCGGATACGATGTCTCCAAGCTGATGGTGGGCTCCATGGGAACCCTTGGCATCCTGTGTGAGATGACTTTGAAAATGCTCCCACTGCCGGACAAAATGGAAACGCTTCTGTTTTCCTTTAGTTCCTTTTCAGATGCATCCGCTTTTGCAGAGCAAATCTTTGAGACCACCCTTCTGCCGGCCGCGGTCGAAGTCATGAATGCTTCGGCTTACAGCCGTCTACCCATGGCCGGGATTCCCGATTTCGGTTCAGACGGTTATGTGTCGGCAATAGCCCTTGAGGCATTCAAACCTGCTGTGGACCGTATGCGAACGGAAATGCTGGAAATGGCCAAGGCAGCCGGTAGGAAGGCGGATGTGATTCTTAAAGAGGATGAACACCTGTCGTTCTGGCTTGCGGTAAGCGATCTCCCTCAAAATCTTGACAGACAGTTCTCAGGTCTCATCAAGGCCAAATTGAATTACCCCATTTCCCTATGGAAAGATATTATTGAGTCGGTAGAATCTATCTTTTCTCAGGCCGATCTTGATTACACTCTTCAAGCCCATGCCGGAAACGGCGTCTGCCTGGCCAATCTTCTCCTGGCTCAGGACGATACGGCAGGAGCCGACAAGGCCGTAGGCGCTCTGAATCAGATGTTGAAGCGGTGTCGAGAATCGGACGGCAACCTAGTGATTCAGGGTGCAGCGACTGATGTCAAAGGGAAACTCAAGATGTGGGGTGAAATGGGTTCCGACTTCGTGGCCATGAAGCGGCTAAAGGATCAGATCGACCCCTCGGGCATCATGTGCCCTGGCCGTTACGTGGGAGAGCTTTAAAAATATTAATTAGCACAACTGTATTGAACGAGAAACACACACAATGAGGTAGACTTTTATGAATATTGTGCAGCTGAAAAAACTATCATACGACGAGGTGGCCAAGTGCAATAAATGCGGATTTTGTCTTCCCAGTTGCCCCACCTATATGGTTATGAAGAAAGAGGCCTATTCTCCCAGGGGACGGAATGCCATCACGCGGTTTGCCATTGAGAACAAACTGGAACTGAATGAGGATACGGAAAGGGCAATCTTCACTTGTCTTGGATGCGGGGCTTGCAATGAGGTCTGTTTGTCCAGCGTCGGGACAAAAGATCTCATCTTCCAGGATCGCGAGTGCCAGGTGGATTCTGGATTTTATCCGAAAGTGGCTGAGCGGTTAGCGAAGACCCTTGAAGAAAACTACAATATTTCGGACGACGATCAAGAGGAACGTGCCGAATGGAAGGAACTCATTAAGGAACTACCTGAGGACGCCTTTGAAAAAGAAAAGGCTGAAATCGTTTTTTTCGTGGGCTGCGTGGCCTCATTCTTTCCCATGGTTCAGAAAATTCCTGCCAATATGGCAAGGATCATGGAAAAGGCCGG
>CAZENC010000533.1:0-2253 GCA_964513115.1 uncultured Desulfobacteraceae bacterium
TTCACAGTATCACATTGGTTTCATCGTTAAGCATCTGGGGACGGTGTGTATCAATATTTGTTTAACACCGATTTTCGCGCCAGTTTTAACCGTCATAGCAATATAAGAATTTCGGCCTAAATTTATCTAAATTTGAGATCAAGATTTACAGAATCCAGCCATGAAATTGATTTTGGCAGCCTATGCCAGGGCACGGCCCTTAGTATTGGATTGTGTGCTCTACGTGGATACGTGACGGTTAGTTTTTCGTTTTTAACAGTTATATTTGCCTTGCCTTTGACGAAATGACGGTAGATCTTTGGAGCATCGCAATCTTGAAAACCACGTAACTTCTGGGCCAGCATATTGTACAGCGTGTCAGCAATCATCGTCATGACAACATCAAAGTGAACTTTAACAAGAATCGGAGAAGACAGAGCATTGATATTGAAAAACTTGACTGCTTCAGAGATGACATTTTCCACACGCCATCGTCGGGAGTAGTTGCCAACTAGTAGTTCTAATGTAGTATCGAAATCATTTGAGATAAGAAATGTCGGCTTTTCGTGGCCGTTGCCCCGAACAATAACCTGGCGCAGTTCTCCCTCATAATCTCTAAGTTCTATGAATGATTCGTGCACCAGCGGGTTCGGGTACTTTCTTTTCGCATGAGGGATTTTGATACGTTTCCATGATTTCAGCTTATTGACCTGATCGATCAGATTTTTACCACGGCGTCGCAGTGTGATAAACTTTATGCCCAGCGCATTGAGCTGGGAAAGTTTTTCATAGGTTGTAAATTTAGAATCAAAGATAAAAGTGGGTTTGATACCTCGACGGATGCTTTTCCAGAAAGACAGAAAAACTAATATCTGATCATCGGACTCATCACGCTGGATATCGGCAGCTGTATATAGGATAAGTTTTGAGGAGGCATCCTGAGCAAACAGGGTAAGTGCTCCTTTCATCTTTTTGTTGCGTGCCCCGGCCCAGTGCTTTTGCAACACAGACTCATCGCCAAAGTGAGGTATCGTATGAAAGTCCAGATTGATAATGCTGCTGTCATATAAGCGAAGTTTATGGGCTTGTTTCACAAAGGCTTTTTGAAGCCGTAAAAGATGCACGGAATCCAGCCCGTAGGAATAGGTTGACATGGCGGTGCATTTGGGTAAGACATTGAGTCCGGCAAATAGACCCAGCCCCGCATCAAAGCCATGGTCGCCCATATGGGCATAACGTTCCGTGCCAATGAGTTTAAGGGCGAGAAATGATAGAAGGTAGCTGATGGCCGGAATCGTCTTTGTTCCTGGCAATCCGGCGCTTTTTACAATGTTGCTGATGTTTAATTTCTCAATAAAAGGAGCGAAAAGAAAAACACCGGCCGATTCACAGTCAAATGGCTTTTGTTCCGTCTCAGCTACTGCAATAGCCTGGGATACAGCCGGAACCTTGGCGCCTTTCACGGTAAGGCCAAGCTTGAGTCGACTGCGGCGTGGAAGCTTTGGGAATCCCTCTTCGGCCAATACACGCTCAACCGTCCGAACGGAGAGTTCCACACCTTCTTCGGATAATAATTGGGTGATCTCACCGGCAGACAGACGGTGTTCTCTCCAGTTGCAGATCTTTAACCGGATCTTTGAATCCACCCGACGTCGGGCGGTTTTGCCTTCAGTTACCGGTTCAGAGAAGTCGATTTTTTCGCGAATGAACTGATGCCTGAGAAGATGGATATAGCTTGGGGAGTAGTCGAATCGTTCAGCTACAACTTTTGCCGGCAGCCGCTCAACAAAGGATGTCCGCAAAGCTTCGTAGCGTCGTTGCCATTCATGCACGGGGTGTAGGAAATAATTTTTATCTCGCATGCAAATCTTATATACAATGACGCTTAGTATGTCAAGATAAAAAATGTTAAAACAATATAAACACCCGATGAGGCACAACCGGTTTAATTGTTTTTTATATTTTAACCTTCTGTTATAATACATAATATTGATTATTGCCTTATTTGATAGAACCATACTTTATTTTATGAAACAATTTTAACAACAGACATAACGACCATTTAACCGTCATAACATATAAGATTTTTGATTGTATAAAGCAAAGTCAAATATGTAACTTGATGATATTATAGAGTTTATATGCTAACTTAATCGCTCAAGACTAGTTATTGAGCTTGATTTTTTGTTTCGCGAAAATCGGTGTTTAGCAGAAACAGGAGGTTTTCAAATGACCGAAATCAAAATTATGGTTTCCCGGCACTCTGCTTTTTAC
>CAZENC010000534.1:0-2240 GCA_964513115.1 uncultured Desulfobacteraceae bacterium
CCGGAACAAACTCACCTGCATGCTTGAATGAACATGCCATTTCGCAGGTCCTGCATCCCCCGCACGAAGCCATCTCGAATATCATTTCAGTTAACCTCCCAATCAGATCAGAAAATTGCCCGCCGGTGCACTCGATCGTGCCTTTTGAGAACACGCCTATGGGCGAGCTTGGAAACTATTTCTTGCCCTGCCAGAATTTCGGTTTAAAGATAATAGCAGGCCCTGTCTTTTCATAATAGGTAAAGCTTTCGGCCTCGCGGACATCGCCATACTTGGCTCGCAGCTCTTCTATGGGCCCTGCATCCAACGCCCTCATCGTGCACGAGCGAACGCAAATGGGGAGCTTATCTTTCTCCCATTCCTCAAGACACAGATCGCACTTCTGCATCTTGGGATTCTCTTCCGCTCCAAATTGAGGGGCGTCATAAGGGCAGGCCACCAAACACATGCCCTGGCAGAGAAGGCACCTGTCTGCCTCCCTCTTCGCCTGATCGCCGTCCATGGTTGCCTCGACTTCAACAAAGCTTCCAACCCTGTCTTTGACCGGCAGAACACGATCGGGTACCCTTTCCTTTTTTCCCATAAACTCCGTATCCACAAATTCAGACTGAATCTTGGCAAGGTTCACAACGGGCTGGCCTTGAGCCGACCCTCTAAATTTTCGCTGAATCGCCTCTGCAGCCCTGCGGCCTGACCCGATAGCCCAGGCCACCGTTCCCACCGGATCAGCTGCGTCACCGCCGGCATAAAACTTGGCATCGGACGTAGCGCCGTTCTCATCAATACTGATAAATCCTTTCTTAACCGTAATATCAGAAGACAGGAATGAAAGGTCCGGCTCCTGTCCGATGGCGAGGATAACCGTATCAGCGGGAAGCGGTTTCTCAGAGCCCTCAATGGCGTCAAAGTGCAGTTTCCCGTCTTCATCAAACTCCATAGAGCGAAGGCTCATACACTCAACGCCACAGATCTTATCATCTTCGCTCAGTATCCTGCAAGAAAGGCTTGAAGCATGGATACTCACCCCTTCCTCCTCGGCCATCTTTATCTCCGACGCAAGGGCAAGCATGTCCTCGTAACCTTCGGGGCACACCACGTGCACCTCAGTTGCCCCGAGCCGTCGGGCATTCCGGGCACAATCAACGGCAACATTACCGCCTCCGAGTACGACTACTTTTTTACCGATACTGGCCTTTCCATTGAGTCTCACTTCCTTGAGGAAATCCACACCTGGTATGACCTCCTTCAGCTCCATGCCAGGGATATCCAAGGTCTTTTCCTTGTGAGCCCCAACCGCAAGAAATACGGCGTCGTACTCATCCAGGTCTTCGAGGCTCAGGTTTTGCCCCATGCCCATGCCGGTCCGTATCTCCACGCCCACTGATTCAACAAAGGCAATCTCCCTGTCAAGAACCTCCGATGGCAACCGGTATTCGGGGATACCCACCCGAAGCATACCTCCTGCTACAGGCAGGGCCTCGAACACGACCACACGATATCCCCGCCTTGCAAGCTGATAGGCACACGAGAGGCCCGCCGGACCGGAACCCACAACAGCCACCTTTTCGTTTCTCCGTTCTACCGTGAACGGTGGTATGCTGTGCTTATAATCCGCCAGAAACCGTTCCAGTGAATGGACGGCAACAGGCTCGTCTACTTGACTGCGATTGCACACTGTCTCACAGGGGTGCGCACACACCCTTCCGCACACCCCGGGAAAGGGATTGCTCTCAACAAGCAGCTGCCAGGCGGCCGCATACTTGCCCTCTTGCATGAGGGAAATAAATCCGAGAACATCATTTCCTGCAGGGCATTCTCGCGAACAAGGATAACCGCATTGGTCCCTTCCCACGCATTTTTCCCCGTCCACCACGACAATTCCGTCTTCTTCTCGCTTGGTGATAGCCTCTGCCGGGCATGCCGTCACACAGGGTGCGTTCTCGCAATGATAACAGAGATTCGCATTGAAGGCCATAAAGAGATTGGGATAGGTGCCCTTCTCTGTTGTGGAAACCCTCAGCCAGTTTGCCGGCCCAGCAGATACATCATGCCAGTCCTTACACCCTACTACACACGAGAAACACGCATCACATCGGCTTTGGTCGAAATAGATCCCCAGCTGCTTTGATGCAGCGCTTTTCGTTTTCTCTGTACTCTTTGGTTCAGTCGATCTCATAGTAGCTTCTTCCATTAAATACCTCCTTGTACACTCTCGGAATACATCCATCAAGAGCCGTTTT
>CAZENC010000535.1:0-2236 GCA_964513115.1 uncultured Desulfobacteraceae bacterium
GGTATCCCCCGAGCAGCTTGTACAGGGGTACCCCGCCGGTTTTCCCGAGTATGTCGTGAAGGGCCATGTCCACCGACGCGAGCAGAGACGGTCGCTTGGGAAGTTTTTGCTTTATCCGTTCGATGTGGAGTGAGTATCTGAGGGGATCCTCACCCTTCAGCAGGGGTTCGGCCACTGCATCGAGGCCTTCGAGGACCGATTCAGCGTCCTCTCCGGTTACCTTCAGGTCCGGTGCGGCGCATCCGTACCCCGTGATACCGCGGTCCGTCTCTATTCGGAGCAGTACGTTCACGGCCCGGTCAACCTTCTCGTAGGCGATGGTATACGGCTCCTCGAGTTCCATGGAGACCACCCATGCCTCCAGCGCCGTTATCTTCATATCAGTACCGTCTCTCGTATATCTCTTCGAGGGTGAGGTCTCGTAGCTCTGCGACGAAGCGCGTGAGCTGTGCTATCATGATCCGCCAGATTTCTTTTCCCTTTTCACTCGTCGCCTTCGTCGGATCTCCCAAGACTCCGCTCGAAGATATTTTTTCCGTACGGGCGTACCACTCCACGCTCCGCGACGAGCTGAAATCCAGGTACCTGCTGGAGAAGTCGGGGATAAAGGCCTCTGCCTTCTCCATCTGGACGAGTTGTGGCCTTAGGGCCAGCGATGTACTCGTCTCTATCTCTCCCGCGTGCGCGTCGTTCGGCGTCTCGATAAGGCCCCCTATGTCGACGTCGCTCGTCTCGCCCGTATCGACGCACGTGAAGACACCGGAATCCCTGTTGATCATCTGCGCGGCGTTCTTGAGCGCCGGGGTGTTACCGCCATGGCCGTTTATAATGATGATTTTTTTTACCCCGTGCTGGGCCGCGCTCAGGCCTATCTCGTAAACGAGCCTCGTGAGCGTTTCGTTGGTAATGCTTATCGTACCGCAGAAATCCATGTGATGGTAGGAAACCCCATACGGGACAAGGGGCAGCACGAGGGGCTTTGGGTCGGGGAGTGAACACGCGACCTCTTGGGCGAGATGCAGGGCGTCGAAGGCATCCGTATCGAGGGGGAGGTGGGGGCCATGCTGCTCTGTCGCCCCGACAGGAAGAAGGACGATATCGATCGATTTGAGACGCGCCTGCGCTTCAGGCCAGGTGAGCTCGCCGAGCGTGTGGCTTTTTTGTTCTTGTTTCATCTCTCCACCTCCCGCATTATACTGCTTCAATCGGAATAGGGGTCGAACTCGACCCATTTACCGTTTTCCTCTTTCAGTGCACCGGACGCATGGGCCGTCAGTATATCGAGCACCGGTTTCCTGATATTTTCGGGTACGATCTGAGGCGAGGCACACAGCGGGTCGTACCGGAGGGCCATCACCTCTTCGCATGGCTCGTACCGGGGCGACGGGTCTATCAATTTCCTTCCGGCGAGGAGGCAGAGGGTCTGTCGGCTGCTCGCCGACTCCTGATGGAGACTCTTTTCCGGCAGCTGCGCAAGAATCCGCTCGATCTGCTCGGCGGTGTAGCCGCAGCGTGCGGGATCAGCCCCGAGCGCGGCGAGCATCCCAACGATCCGGTGGCACTTCTCGCACCTTCCGCACGGACGGGCGCGATCCCCCTTTATGCTCGCCATGTGACATGACACCTGCTGTTCCTGGAGCCCGGGGTACCGCTCGACCAGCGTTTTCAAGACTAAAAGCTCCGAGAGCGGCCGCAGTATCGAAAACTGGGTGATGCTCCACCCTTTCTCCGTGAAGTAACCGCTAAGGGTTTCGTCGAAGAACCGGCTCTGATCGAAGAGCCCGTCATAGTGTGGTATCCCATAGAATTCCGCCTTCCTCGTGGTATCGTACTCGTCCCCGATGACGAGGAACCCCGCCTGCCGTTTTTTCATGAGGGGGAGCGCGCCGAAAAGGAACACCGCGACGGTCCAGAGCCTGACCGGATAATCGTCCGCCCGCAGGGTGGCGAAGTCCTCCCTTATAAACGGGAGTCGTCTCGCCATCCATGGAAACAACCGGTCCGAGTTCGTCCAGACCCTCGCCGTGTTTGGAATATTATCCCTGAAATACCGGTAGCTGTTGAGTGCGGTATACCAGTGCCTTCCGGATTCATTGATAAACACCGGATGCGTCTCGAGCCCGCTCTCATTCAGTATTCCGTAGCTTAGAAGGCTCTCCTTTCCGCCGCTGAGAAGAATTCCACAACTCGTTTCCTTCCCGCTCCACCGCCGGCGGGTCCCCGGGTACGGATCGTC
>CAZENC010000536.1:0-2234 GCA_964513115.1 uncultured Desulfobacteraceae bacterium
GTTCGGGGCCATCTGGTATGGCGGGACAGTCAATTTCGTGGAAAGTCTTGACACCTTAGCCCTTAATCTAAGAGAGGTCTCACCCACAATCTTCTGCAGTGTGCCACGTATCTGGGAAAAATTTGTCTCAATGATCATGATAAGGATGTCTGATTCAACAATCTTAAAAAAGGCCATGTACGGCATTGCAATGAAAGTCGGCCTTCGTTATGTACGCACAAAAAAAGGGAGCCGGGAAAGGTTCTGGCTGGCCTTCGTATACTGGCCCCTATACTGGCTTGTTCTATACCATTTGAAAAGACAGTTGGGCTTTGATCGGGTTCGCTTAGCCGTATGCGGTGCAGCCCCTGCCTCACCCGAACTTTTTGAGTATTTCAACGCCCTGGGTATACCCTTGAGAGAGGGTTACGGCCAGACAGAGTCCACAGGCGTAATTGCCGTCCAGAGATTGGACCGGCCGCGCTGGGGATACGTGGGAGAGCCGATACCCGGAATAGAGGTAAAGATAGCAGAAGACGGGGAGATCCTGGCCAGAGGCCCGGGCGTATTCAAAGGATACTTCAAGGACCCTGATCTCACTGCCGAGACCATCAAAGACGGATGGCTTCATACGGGCGACGTAGGAGTAATGGAAGACGGCTTCCTAAAGATCATGGACCGGAAGAAGGACATTCTCATTACAGCGGGCGGTAAGAACGTCACCCCTGCTTTCATTGAAAACAAATTAAAATTCAGTTCTTATATCCAGGATGCCGTTGTTATAGGGGACGGCCGGAAATACTTGGTATCCCTTATTCTTATCGATGAAGACAATGTCACCAAATATGCCCAGGACAACCGGGTCCCTTTCAGCACCTTTGCCGACCTGACACAAAATTCCGAGATAAAAAAGCTCATTGAAAAGGAAGTCTCAAAGGTTAATAAAACCCTTGCCAGGGTGGAAACCATAAAGAAATTTCAATTATTGCCCAGGCGATTTTATGAAGAGGACGGGGACGTCACTCCCACCAAGAAAGTCAAGCGGCGTTTCTTAGAGAAACGTTATGCGGACATGATCGAGAAGATGTACAAAGGATAAGCGGGTATGGATCTGATCGAAACTTACAAAGAGGAGCTCCAGCTCATCCGCAAGCCCTGGACCCGTGTCTGGGTAGGGGCATTTGTACTGGCCTTGCTCTTACTCCCCTGGTATGCCCCGGAACATATAACGTATGTTTTTACGATAATCTTTATTTACACTATAGGCGTTCAGGGGCAAAACCTTCTCATAGGCTACACGGGTCAGATCTCCTTTGGCCAGGCAGGATTTTTGGCCATCGGTGCATTCACATTCGGGCACTTGAGTCGTATCGGTATCCCATGGCCCATAAGCCTTATCTGTGCCGGCCTGGCGGCCGGGCTGTTTGGGCTGGTTGTAGGCTTTCCCTCTCTCCGTCTTAAGGGCCCCTACCTGGCGATTGCCACCTTGGGGTTCGGTGTTGCCGTATATCAGGTCTTTGTTAATTCAGAGGTCCTCTCCGGAGGACGCATGGGTCTGATCATTCAAAAACTCAGCCCGCTTTTCGGCCTGTCGCGGATCACATTTAATTACTATTTTAATTTTCTGATCGCCCTCGTATTCACCCTGATCTCCTACAACATCATCTCCTCCTATATGGGACGTGCGTTTATTGCCATCCGTGACAATGACATTGCTGCGGAGGTTATTGGCGTAAACCTGACCCGCTACAAGTTGCTCTCTTTTGCCGTCAGTTCCTTTTATACCGGAGTTCAGGGCGGACTTTACGGCCTTTTCCTGGGATACCTGGAACCCAATATGTTCACCTTTATGGAGGCCATCACACTTTTTGTGGCCGTCATAATCGGTGGCCTTGCGTCAATAGAAGGTTCGATCATGGGAGCAGCTTTTGTCATTTTAGTGCCCCAGGTATTTAGCGCATATAGGGAAATGGTGCCCGTAGTGTACGGCGTGACCATAATCATAGTATTGATCTTTGAACCATTTGGACTTTACGGCAGGTGGTTCAAGATGAGGTTATATTTTCGAAATTGGCCGTTTCGTTAACGAATCTATGTCTTCATTACCGGCTCCTGAGAGGAAAAACAGATGACACAATTCCTTCAGTACACGATTTCGGGCCTTTCTACTGGCAGCATATATGCCCTTGTGGCACTGGGTTTGGCACTGATCTACCGCTCCACCCGCATTCTTCATTTTGCCCACGGTGATATCA
>CAZENC010000537.1:0-2225 GCA_964513115.1 uncultured Desulfobacteraceae bacterium
AACTCTCCGGGATCCTGAAGTACGACTTCACCCTCCGGAGTCTTTCCGGCTTTTGCTGCTGAACCGGTAATTACCTGAACACCATTAAGCAGATCAGGATTAAAATGAGTTTCCATCTGGCTTTGCGGATCAAATACCAGGTTCAATACATGCCCGTCAGATGCATCCGCCCATTCCGTACAGTAAACGAGCGGCCCGCGCTGGATGGCTATCTTTCCCGTATCCTCCACTACTTTTTCATTTGCCTCAATTTTTCTTACCGGCATGGGCAGGACCAGCTCAACTGTATCACCGGTTTTCCATTTCCTGTTTATAATCAGATATCCCCCCTTGATCAATTTAGCATTTTGTTCTTCACCATTCACTGTCAGAATTATCTTCTCTTCTGTCTGGCCTGCAAAAGTGTATAAATCTCCCGGGATAGCTTCATTACGTGCCCATCCGGGAATCCGCAGGTAGAGCCAGAACCGCATTGGCTCTTCCGGGTTGACCTGTACCTTCACCTGTCCGTCCCAGGGATAGGTTGTTTGCTGGACAAGTTCAACCTGTTTGCCATCCAGGTCAATACTCGCCGTATTGTCGGCATAGAGGTTTACATAGATCCGGTCGTTTGTCCTTGCATAAATATATACCGGCACCGATGGTATAAATATGGTTATATTTTAGGGACAGCAGGCACAACCCAACCATTCCTGCCGTTCGTCTTTACCCTGGGACTCCAGGCGGTTAGAATAAAAGAACCTGTCACCACTCAGCGATAATCCGGAGAGAAGAGCATTGTAGAGTGTTCTTTCAAGTACATCAATATATTCTATCTCTCCTTTATGCAAGAACATCCTGTAATTCCAGAAGGCATTGGCAATGGAGGCACATGTTTCGCAGTAGGCAGTCAGGTTGGGCAAAACATACGGCCCGGCAAATCCTTCGTTCCCTCCTGTCGCCCCGATGCCACCGGTCACATAAATTTTTCTGTATACCACATCTTTCCAGATCCTGCTGATGGCATCAACATAGGCCTGGTCGTTGGTAAGGGAGGCTACATCGGCCATTCCCGAATACATATAGGCGGCGCGTACAGCATGGCCAACTGCCGAATCCTGTTCCGTCACTTTCATATTGGCCTGGTTGTATTCTTCACCATCAGGTCCCCGTACATCGAGAAAGAATTTTGCCAGGTCAAGATATCTCCGGTCACCGGTGACCCTGTATAACTTTACCAATCCTATCTCAATCTCCTGGTGGCCAGGATAGTTTTCGATTTTTCCCCAACCGAAATCCCTGTCAACCAGGTCGGCAGATTTGATGGCTATATCCAGGAAATTTCGTTTCCCTGTTGCCTGGTAATGGGCTACCGCAGCTTCGTACATATGCCCCAGGTTATAGAGCTCATGACTCAGGATATGTGTCTTTTCCCATCGTTTGCTTCCTATCCATGGATGTGAATCATCTCCCATAATTGTCCTGATGGTGTAAAGGTATCCGTCATCCTCCTGAGCCAGTCCGATATAGTAAATCAGGGTGTCTAGATATGCCTCCAGTTCAGGATCAGGAGTCGTCTGCAGGGAATAGCTTGCACCCTCGATTATTTTAAAAACATCCGAATCATCAAACGGATAGATTGAGCAGAACTCACCCTCTTCCAATCCCCCGGCGATTTTAAAATTTTTTATCCTGCCTGTTTTTTCCGATTGTTCTAAAGCAATGGGAATGGTCACCTCATGATTCTTCCTTATCCTCGGCGCCCAGAAATCATCTGTCATTTTTACACTGGTGAAGGGAACAGGCTGAATGGGGTATTCTTTTTCTTCTGATTGTTCTTTTTTACAACCGGCTGAGAGCAATAGACCTGCAATCAGAAAAAGTATTATAAAAAATGAATGGGTTTTCATAATAAATATATTTAAAATGATTAGCTGCAATAAATTTAGTTAAATAATCTTTTCTTTATAATAAAACCATTGATTGGAACAAGTCATCCCGAATCAGCCTGAGGCTGATGATAGATCTCCTTGACCCTGGTGGTAATCGAAGATTAGGTGGCTAAAGATTACCTTAAATGGCTGGTCTTTAAAATCAAAAAAGAGTTTCGACCTGTCAGGAGCTCGCCCTGTGAAATTTTGCGGAGCAAATGCCCAAAGGGCTATTTCACAGGGCAAGTCCACCTGACAGGCCTTTTACCTAATGGGGCCAAAGTGCTAAGAGATATGATGAGAGTTACAGAAAAA
>CAZENC010000538.1:0-2223 GCA_964513115.1 uncultured Desulfobacteraceae bacterium
CCATACGGCTCATGACCGCCATTACTATATTTTGGCAGCACTACTCTACAATAATGTCCAGCCCATAGATACATACATTGCGTGAATAGGGTCAGATTCGCCATAAAAACGGTGGGCAAGTAATCGTAATCTAATCACCTCTCCCCTCCCCCATGTATCATGAGTGGATTATCTTGATGACAGAGAGGATATTTCCATCATCTCCATACCACGTACAAAATTTTGGGATATCCTTCTTAAGCAAATAAGGAAAAAGTATTGATGTTTTAAAGAGCATACGTATACTTAAAGTTAATTCAATAATTTAAACAGGGAACCAACGAATGAAAAAGCCGCAGGACGGAAATGACATAAAAGTACATACTCTGATACTGGCTATCACCGCCCTCGCCCTTCTCCTTATTCGTCCACTGGCTTTCGCCGACGATTACACCAAGTTGAAAGGCTGCTGGCAGTGCCAAGTAGATGGTGAATCAATTACGTTGGAATTCAAATCGCGACAAAAGTTGCTTTACAACAGTGAGGTCTACAACTACAAACTTGCCCCTGGAGCAATCCAGGTCCAAGAAGGGTACAGCCTGGAAAACTATTTCTTTAAGATGGAAGGAGGCATCCTCTTAGTACAGTCACCGGACGGTTCGGTCATGCAGTGCAAGAGAGTCAAAAAACCACAACAAGCTAAGACGAAACGAAAGCCCACCACGCCATCAAAACACACTCGCCACCCGCAGTCAGCTGATCAGAGTTGGCCGCCACCCTATATCCGCCCCCAGGGCACAATCAATGAAGAAAACCCCGGTGCTCATTTACTATTGTACAAATTTGCTGGGCGATGGGCCCACGTTACCAGCAATACTCTCACCAACCTGCTACTCAAGCCCGATGGCACATATGAAGAAGCCTACGAGGCTGGCCACAGTGGAGTATTTAAAGACCAGGGCGGTTATCAGACCGGTCACTGGGGTGCAACGGGAGCCCAGCAGGGACGTGGCCACTGGAAGGTGGCAGGCAGCTTACGGCAGGGCAAGCTCTTTTTAGTGGATCAAAATGGTAGGGAGAATGTATACACTTACCAAGTCCATATCCGGGGAGGAGAGGTCTTCTGGGGTGAGTATTTCTTTAATAGTCGGCTCTATAGTGTGGAATACATCTACCGTTAGCACGCATTACCCATCAAATCCCCAGGTTTTGGAGAACGCATTCCAATATCTGGTGCTCAAAATGCTTTCATCAAACTGCATGAGGCGAGACAGTTGTAAATAACTCCATGAAATAAGACATTGATGCGGAAACCGCTTACCACTGCCTGAAGCAGCAAATAAAAGGCTTTGCAGGCATCACTGATGTTGAGTGGTTTGCATTTCTCTTTCAGCAGTTAGTGCAAAGGAATTCAGCTTTCTACTATTAGTCGATCCATTGTATACATTGTAGAAAAGGAGGTAGCTATGCAAATAGACATGCATTACTATTGCATTTACGCTATGGCTCGTTTAGCTGGGCTGAAACCTGAAGCTGCCAAGATCATCGCCACGGCTTCACAGTATGTTGATGACGCAGTTGCTGAGGACATTCAGCATCACGAAAACGGAAACATGCTCGCTCCAATTTTGACAGCTCACCGCCTGATAGAGATCTTGGACAACAGGAATCCAGAGGACCAGCCCTTCGTCTGGGTACCATTCCACTTTTTCCCTGGCAATCAGGGAAAAAATTTCACTGAGAGATTGCTTTGCTGTAAAGACAGCGCCTTGATTAATGAGATGATAAATTATTATCTCGAACTTCATGATATATCATTTACCCTTGAATTAATAGGTATCATGTCTCATGTGTACGCGGATACTTTTTCACATTATGGGTTCTCAGGTGTAAGCTCAAGACGAAACAAAGTAGATAAAAATAGTATCGTTCTCAAGAACGCGTCCTCCCCGACCGCTAAGTATTTAGACAAGAAGCTGGATAATTTCTTTCGCAAATTTGGCTTTCAGGGTGGTCTATGGACTAACATTAGAAGGGCAATTATGAGTGATGGAGCTGAGATTCTATCTGGTGCCTTAGGTCATGGGGCCGTCGCAACCCTTCCAGACATACCATATTTGAAATGGAGCTTTAACTATGAAGATTCTGCCCTTACCGACAGTTTTTCTGTCCGTAATAACACTGAAACCTTTCTTGAAGCGTGCGAAAAACTACATACTGTCTTCCAAAGATTTGCTTCGACAA
>CAZENC010000539.1:0-2221 GCA_964513115.1 uncultured Desulfobacteraceae bacterium
TCAAACAGTATCTCTCCTTTCTGCGGAATACGAAGCCTGGCTATAAGGTCCACTAAGGTCGACTTCCCAGCACCAGATGGGCCTACCAAGGCCGTCATTTCACCGGCTTTAAAAACGATATTGATATCTGAGAGTGCAGGACGAGATTGCCCGTCATAGGTAAATGTCAAATCCCGAAAACTGATTTCATTCTCTAGGCTATCAAAGACCTGTCTTCCCTCCCCCATCTCAGGTGCCTTTTCAGCATCTTTCAAGCCTCTATTAATTGCTTCTACTGCCCCCAGTTGGGCCAAAAAATTCTGTCGGGAACGCAGGAATTCCTTACATAGAGGCATCAGTCTGATCAGGATGAGAATGAACAATCCCAGCATGGAAAGTGACATATGAAAATATTTGACTGAAAAGTAAAGAACACTTAAAGCACCAGCAACAACCATCGGCTCCAGTAGCAGATCAACCCTTGCGTTAATTTTTTGGGACCAGTAGTTATAGTTTCTGACCTTTTGAGACGCATCGTCAATGTTTTCTATTTCCCTTCCAACGGTACCTGACAGCTTGAGTAACCTGAAAGCCGTTAATCTTTCAATCAGCAGGAAAGACAGCTTTTCGTTTGAAGTCGTAATCAACCGTCCCAATCTTTTGGTATGGCGGATATAGTAAGTAACAATCAAGCCAGCCACGGCCAGAAAAAGTGCTGCAAATGCTGTCATCGGAACAGATACCCAAAATAGCAATACAACAAATCCGCCTATTACCAACACATTGGATACCATCTCGAATAAACTTGTAAGTGCGCCAACGGTCCGTGGAGCCTCGATGTTAATAAGATTAATTTTGTGCCCAGTTGAAATTGAACTATAGAAGCCGTAATTGGAATAAAGATATGTACCAAAAATCTTCGTCCGAATGCAGTGTAGCGTATCCTGGCTGAGCCAGACGGAATAAAGGCGGCGGACGTACATTAAAATAATTCTTAGAATCATAAGAATAAGGACGGACACAATAAGACTTAGCAAAGTTACTTCCAGGCCCAGATAATCAAAGGCTGTAACCAGCCTTTTCCACAAATTGGAACCTTGAGTCAAAACTAAGACGTCCTTGCCCTTCTCGATATACTCCATCAGAGGCAAAAACATTGCCATGCCAAAACCTTCAAAGACTGCGGCCAGGATAGATACTGCCATTAGCAGAACAATTCTGGATCCCGTCAGGCCAAACTTACCCAAATTCTTTAAGAGGATTAACACGTTAGATCAATGTTTACCGGGGATCCGACAAATCCTTGGATCATCAGTTTTGCTTTGCCAAAAAACCCGAAGTTCGAAGCCAAATCTCCACGTTGATAAGGTTCATAATCCATCGCATTCCCTTGTGTTTATCAGCACGAAATCTTTCAACGATTTTCCTTAAAACACCTGAAGAACAATAGTCGGCAAGTCGACAATCTGGACCCGTCAAATAGTCAAGATAGCGGCCCAAACCTTCAGGATCTTTCAGCCATTCTGAATATGGCAATAGCAGTCCATTCTTACGTCTATATAGTAGCTTCTTTGACAAATATTGTTCCGCCACGGTTTTGAGAACAGGCTTGGTAACTCCGCCGGGGGCCATATTTTGTCTGGGTATGGAGTTCAGTATCCTTGCAAGTGGTAAATGTACATAAGGAACTCGAGCCTCTACAGAAGCTGCCATTGACATTTTATCCTGTCTTACCAGCAGGGATTCGAGATATGCTGTCTGATCCACCGCAAAAAGCCTGTGCAGGAAAGGTTTAAACCTGCTGCTTGCAACTTCCCGTGCACCAGGCCCAGGTACAAGTTCAGGGAACATTTCATGCAGAGAATGCAAATCATGATAGACTGAAGCATACACTGCAGTATCCCGGCCGGTAAATTTTTTAATACCCATAAACGGCGGTCTGTTTGGGATAAACTTAGACGGCAAAATTCGCGAAATTATTTCCTGAAGGCGCAATTTGGCCCAAAGGGCGTAGCGTTCATACCCGCCGAACATCTCATCAGCACCCTCACCGGTCAGTACTACCTTGGTAACAGGTTGTATTTGATCACAAATCAGCATAATCATGACACATCCCAGATGAGGTACGGGACCTTCCATGTGCCAAACAGCCCTCTCAAATGCGTCTGTGAACTCTCTGTTCCCCAAGGGTATTTCATGGTGGTCCAGATGGTAACGTTCGATAACCTCATTTCGGTATTGC
>CAZENC010000540.1:0-2213 GCA_964513115.1 uncultured Desulfobacteraceae bacterium
GCTAGCCAGATTTTCTTTGCACAGATTTATAAGCTCCTCCTCAGTGGCCGTCATCCCCTCTTTCAGCACGACCACTGCCTTCACCGATTCCCCCCAATACGCATCCGGGACCCCAATCACCGATGCTTCAAACAAGGCTTCATGCCGATAAAGGACTTCTTCAATTTCCCTGGGATAGATATTTTCCCCTCCGCTGATGATCATGTCGTTTTTCCGGTCCACAATATAGATATATCCCCCTTTGTCATACTTGCAGAAATCCCCGGTATGCACCCAGTCGTCTTTGATGGTTTTAGCTGTCTCTTCCGGGAGATCCCAGTATCCGATCATAGTGGATTCGCTTCGTACGATGAGTTCTCCCACTTCGCCGACAGGCGTATCATTGCCCTCTTCATCCACAATCCTGGCCTCGAAGTGCAAAACAGGCTTCCCTACAGAGGCCAAGCGAGCCATCTGTTCGGGGGTTCCATCCAGGACGTGGTCCTCCGGCTTTAGAGCCGTTGTGAGTGGTCCTGTTTCCGTTTGACCGTACAGCTGAATGAACTGGCACCGAAATCGCTTTATGGCCTTTTTTAGGAGCTCAACCGGCATAGGTGCTGCTGCGTAAGGGATAGTCCTTAAATGAATCAGATCATATTTGTCAATATCCTTTTCCTGGAGCATGGCGTTGATCATGGTGGGAACTAACTGGCAGACGGTTATTTTTTCCTCAGATAGGATACCCAGGATTTCTTTGGGGTCAAAGGAACCTTCCCTTCGGATGTACACCGTGTTACCCATTAAGAAGTGCCTGATGTGGTCTTCAAAGGTGACGTGATAGAGGGGGAACAGGAGTACAGCCCTGTCACTGTAATCCAATTTCAGCTCGATGGCCCCGGCCATGACATTGATGACGTTATGTCTGTGGGTTCTCATGGCCCCCTTGGGTAGTCCTGTTGTGCCTGAGGTGAGAAATATGCTTATGAGATCCTCATCCAGGACCTCTACAATGGGCTCCTCCGGCCCACCTCTATCGATCACCTCCTTTAAGGGAGAAAAGCGGTTGGAAGGTCCCTCCTGGAGGCTGAACAGGTGCTCTATGGAATCTATCTGTTCGGTAAGGGATCCGATAACTTCTTCAAAGTCAGGATCGATAATGAGCATTCGAGGTCTGATGTATTTGATAATCTGCTCAAATTCCTTCTCCTTGAATAGATTGTTTATGGGAACAAAAACGGTCCCGGCCTTGGCGCAGGCGAAATAGATCTCTATAAATTCCGGGCAATTGTGGAGAACGACTGAGATCCTGTCGCCCTTATTAAGTCCCATATCAAGAAACCCATTGGCCAGACGATTTATCCGCTCATTTAGTTTGCCGTAGGAGATCCTGTTATCTTTATAGATTAGGGCCGTCTTATCCTGAAATTTGTCGGCAGTCCGTCTAATAATGTTGCCTATTGGCATGTCGGTATACCTCCCAAGTCCAAATTTCATTAACTTAAAGGGGTGTTCCGGGATAGCAGATAGTCAAACCCGGTAACCAGCCTTCCTCGCCATTTTTTACAAAAACCAGGCCACAAATGGACCATTCGCTTGCAACTAACACTTAAAAAATATCCTTCTCATTGACCCAGTCCGGAAACCATTGATAATGATCTTGTGGAAACGCCTTTTTTAAACCTCCGTAGGTGGCCTTAGCGAGGGCGATCCCCTTTCTGTCCCTGTAGAGTTTGGCAAGCCCCTGGCCCTCCAGCGCCAAAAGAGCCTGGTCCAGTTTTGCTTCATCCACATCAAAAAATTCTTTAATATCCCCACGGCTCATGTGAAGTCCAGGGTTTACTCGATAGTCCTCTGCAAGGACCTTGAGGAGAGTTTGTTCATCCATCTCTTTCTTCTTTTCAGGTGTCCCCGGAAACGGCACGGGAACCCCGAGTTCCTCATGTATGACACGTCTGGGCATCTTCAGGTCATCAGCCATTTGTCTCATGGCGGTTCGATGGATCACCATCCTACAGGCCTCCATGGTGCCCCCAGCTATATGCTCAACTTTCGCCACCTTCATGATGGCGGCCAATGGGTAGAAAGGCGTCAATCCATCACCCCCCATAACCTGAATGGCATCCAAAGCAGAAGCCATGGCGCCTTCACAGTTGAAAACTTTAGCTACATTTGAATCAAGGTTGATATCCCAGCCTAGGTCCCACAAGTAAGCCGTATAGTATGTAAGCAGCCTC
>CAZENC010000541.1:0-2212 GCA_964513115.1 uncultured Desulfobacteraceae bacterium
AATCCGTGAGCATCGGCTTCACTTTCTCTGCAAACACTTTCTCGCGCTGTGGAATCTCCTCCGGCCTTGTTACTATTATAGTAAAGTAGATATAGCCATCTATGATTCTCCAATCCGTGCCTTGGGTCTCGGGCATGGATACCTGTTCCGATCCCCACTGCGCACCCATAGTGACACCGTCACACCACAGCAGGGCATTGAGCGGACGTGTAGGCTTAGGGAAATGGGTTAAATCAGCCATCCACACTCCATAAGACTCTATATCCTTCACCGGATCAAACTCATACCGAGTCAAACCGTAACAAGCTGCCATTTTCTCCTCCTTTCCGCATTAAGGTCTGTCATTTTTTTAAAAACTCCTGTTTGTTGGCGTCAAAATTAGGGTTTTGCAAATAAGAAAGAATAAAGACACCACCTTCAGCGCCCTCGCTTACAGGTCGAAAGTCGCTCTTATCATTTCATCTATGACTTTTGATGTGGAACCCGGCGTTTCTTTGGCTTTTATCCCTGCAACAGGGCGTGTCTGGAGTAAAAAAATCTTGTCTGGAAAGAGGGAATCATCACTAATAGCCCACTCCATATCCTGGGGTATGCCGAAGTGCGCTTCCAATGCCTTTGCCAATTCTGCTATCTTTATCACCTCGTCATCAATCAAACAGGAAATGAGTTGTTTATCGGGTGGGATTTCCTGTTCCACAGCCCCTTTATCTGTGGCTACCACCTGCATCTCTTTGTCGCCGATTACTTTTTCTATTACTTTTAGGGTACTTTTGTCTACAATGAATTTATCCGGGATCAGAGTTCCGCTGACTACACTCTCCCCCAGACCCCAGTTACCCTCAATCATTATCTTGGATGGATCACCTGACACGGGATCGCAAGTGAAAGCGACACCAGCACAGCGTGCATTTATCAGCTCCAGCACACAGACACCTATAGGAATAGAGTCCTCTACCGGCAACCCCCTATGATCCAGGGCGGCTAAAGTTCGCGTATTATATATGCTCGCCCAGACCTTCACTATTTTCTCCAAAACCTCGTCGCTGCCCCTCACGTTGAGATAAGTTTCATACTGTCCGGGATGGCTTACGGTACCGGCAGACCTCACGGAAACGGCAACCTCTGATCCGCATCTATCACACAACTGTTCATAATATGACATTATTGTATCTCGCATATCTTGGGGCATTTCCTTGGCCTCTACAATCCGGCGTAGCGCCCGACTCGCCTCCTCATACTGCTTAAGCCCGTGCACCTTACCCCCAAACTTGGTGAGAAATTGCCTTATTTCCTGGTCTACATTTGTTTCAGTTAGGAACCTTTCTTCAGCCTTGACTGACAGACTGAAGCCCTGGGGTACAGGCAATCCCATCTTCGTCATTTCACCTAAATTGGCGCACTTCTTGCCCACTATATCATTATGCTCTCGCCCTATCTCTTCAAACCAAAATATCCATTTTTCAGACATCGTTGTCCTCTCTTTCATAGAAATTATCCCGTGTGTCGAATCAACTTTTACTTTACACCTAAAGTATCATTTAGATACAAGAAAAGCAGGAATAAAATCAAACTAAAAAATATCAAGCTATAGTTGAAATTGGCTCAAGCATAGTGAAATAAATCATCCCAAAAACCTGATTAACTGGATGAAATAATAGGATATACGCAAGTACGCTTTGAGAAAAACCGTCCTTTTTAAAACCCAGGCAGTTGAAACATCCAGTCTCACATGGTAAGAAGAAAGGTAAAGCATTCGGGCTCATCAGAGATACCCGCTTTAAAACGGGAGAAAGATCGCGCTTAAGATTTAAAGTGAATCTATAAACTGAGGTGTCCAGCATGGTTCGTAAGACTAAGGTGGAAGTTCGGGAGGACCTATTGTAAAATGATCTGGAGAAGTACAGGCAACAGGCTATAGCGCTGGGATCAAGAGATGCTCGAGTTATCACCACGGATGACGTCATCATGGACGACAGGGTGGTGGCAAAATGTGCCTATCCTAAATGCATTGCCTACGGCACGAGCGCAAATTGTCCACCCTACGCAATGGAAATCGATCAGGCGAGGAAGCTCGTTAATAATTTCAGGTACGGGATATTTATCAACGTAAGAGTGCCTTCCTACGATATCGCCGGGGAAAAAAAGAGCAGGACACCGTACCAGAAGAAACTGGCTGAGATCGTTTCTAAGATCGAGACAGAGGCTTTCTATG
>CAZENC010000542.1:0-2211 GCA_964513115.1 uncultured Desulfobacteraceae bacterium
GCGCCGCGTAAAGATCCTTGAACTCGTCAATTGTTCGCCGGACCATCAGCTCATTATCCCTCATATCTATGGCGGCACGTTTCCTTTTAAGGTGATACACTAATTTGGTAATGGGCTCCTTGAGATTTCTGCCCTGGAACGTGGGCGGAACGTAGATCATATAATTATCCCAAGCATTAGAGATGGCATCCCCTATGATCGCTTCGACTGGTTCCCAAGCCTGCTTGAAATAGATATCGTAAGTAGGGTCTTCCCTTGGAATGATATTGTCCAGGATGCCTACGGCCGATTTTTTGATCAGGAAATCCCTGAAATATTCGAGTATGCGGTTGCCCAGCCCCCTTTTCCTGAAAGGGGGGGCTACTTCCACGTAAACCAGGTAGTAGCATGGAATCGGCTTTTTAAGGTACAGCATGTTGAGCCGACCGAGATTTTCCCCTGTCTCAGCATTGATTTCAAATACGCTGAAACCATTCTGGGAATCTTCAGGTTTCAGGCGGTCAATCTTGCTGCCGGAGACGGTCTTATTCACAAGGCTCCAGAGATTATCAAAAAGATCGGCCATAACAGGAGACTCGGAAGATCCTAAGCGCATTCCTTCTTCTATAAGACCTATAAGCCCCAGCCTTTCGTTGAGCCCAAGGTGTTGCTGACCATCAGGAACGTGGGCTGATGAAATGGACGAGGTGGATTTAGTCATGGTTGATTTCTCTTAATTCCCGGCTAAAAATGAAACAAGGCCTGGGTCTATACAGGTTCAAATTTTTTCTTATTATCTCTTGGCCACAGGATGATCTATGTTCTTCAAAATTACTGAATATCCCTGCCTTGGCGCAACCGGATGCCTGCAAAGATACTACTTGGTCATAAAATCCAGTATTAGGTTTTCCAGGATCCCTTAAAGGATTTTAAAAAGATTAAAAAAAAAGCAGAGCATGTGCTCCGCTTTTTGATTCTGGAATATATGCGTCGTCACACACTAGGCCATACAGGTCCTCCTGCTAAAATAAAAGCCGCTAAATATGTGTGTAACGATAATCATTTTTTCCCCTAACGCTATATTTAAATTTCCATCTGACATTTTGTCAATACTTTTCTTCAATATTTTTTCATTATTTAATTTTCAGTACGTTCCTCCCGGTTGGAGGAGGGCGGCTTCAAGTTCCAGTAAAGACAGGAAATACTGACATTATGAATTCTTCTCCTTCTGGTTTTTGAGAATCTGGATAGTTTGAGCAATTTCATCTGCAGTTACTTGCTGGCGGAGCGTTTCCATTTGCTGCATGACCTGGGCAAAACGAACACCCTCGGCTGCACTGATCCATTCTAATTGAAGCCTTTCAGGTTGGATGCCTAATTTTTCCATCTGTTTTCGCACTTTTTTTACACGTTTTTCCGTCCAGTGATTTGCATCGATATAGTGGCAGTCACCGATATGGCATCCGCTCACCAGGATCACTGGAGCGCCCCTTTCAAATCCTTCCCAGATAAATTTTTCATCCACTCGGCCGGAACACATGGTTCTAATAAGACGCACGTTTGTGGGATACTGGATCCTTGAAACACCTGCGAAGTCGGCGCCGGCATAGGAACACCAGTTGCAGGCAAAGACAAGGATTTTTTCCTTGGCGCGATCCTCCAGGAGTGCGTCCACCTGATTTAGGATCTGAGTATCGGTAAAATGGTTCATAATAATGGCATCAAAGGGACATTCTGCTGCGCAGGTTCCACATCCCGCACAGGAAGCAGTGCTTACTATGGCCGGGGTCTTCTTTTTGACATCCACTGTGATGGCATTGTAAGGGCAGACCTCCGCACATTTTCCACAGGATTTGCATTTCTCCGGGATGACTTCCGAAGTGATAGGTTCGGTGGTTATTGTTCCTTCGTGCATCAACCGAATGGCGCGTGCTGCGGCTGCAGAGGCCTGAGTTACGCTTTCTTTGATGTCTTTGGGTGCCTCAGCACATCCCGCATAAAAGATACCTCTAGTGGCGGCATCCACTGGCTGGAGTTTGGGATGGGCTTCCAGGAAAAAGCCATCAGAGGTCAGCTGCAGTCCCAATATTTCCTGAAGTCTTCGGGTACTCGATGCCGGCTTGATTCCTAAAGCAAGCACCAGCATGTCCAATTCGTGGATTTCCAGCTTGCCGGTGACGGTATTTTCGACAGCCACCCGAAGGCTTCGGTCAGGCATTTCTTCAACCGTGC
>CAZENC010000543.1:0-2200 GCA_964513115.1 uncultured Desulfobacteraceae bacterium
CTCGTTCCTCGTGATTTCGGATGCCTTGTATCTGGAGATTTTCCGTCAGCCTACAAAAGAACCGGTTCTCCGACATGCTCTTAGGGAGGCATAATTGAGAAAGGGAAGACAACCTGAAAGATTGGGGATTGAACAACAAATAGGGAATAATTAAAAGCGCTAGGCCTTTTCTTGGAACGCCTGCTTCATGCGGTTTGCCACATCCTCGAGGATATCGTCAAACTGCCTCCTCATATCGAGCATATTCTGTCTCATCCTGAGTATGATATCGATACCCTCCAGATTGACCCCCATATCATCAAAAAGGATCTTGGCAAGGCGCAGTTTTTCCAGTTCGCTCACCTGGAAGAGCTTTGTCTCGGGGTCTTCTCCGCAGATGGGACAGATGATCTCTTCTTCCTCAAGATCCCTTACAAAATGCTCTTCGATCTCGAAGCGTTCGATTACCTCGGTAATGGTCCATAATTCCTTATCCATTTGCCCGCCCTTATAAGCTCCCGGTTTTTTAAAAATTACCACACAGCAGAATCGTTTACAAGTTAATTGTCATTCTCTGATCCGCCATCAGGCATCATCTGCCATTCGACAGGCCGTTCGACAAGCTCACGGTCCCGAGCAACGTCGAGGGACTCATGGCCCTTTATTTTTTCTTCCATTCTTTTTTTAGGGCCTCAAAATTTCCCTCTCTTATCGCAGAGCGGATCCGGAACATTAGTGCCTCCATAAAATGCAGGTTATGAATAGCGGCGAGGTGTATTGCAAGAAGTTCTCCGGCCGTAAACAGATGGCGCAGATATGCCCTGGAGTAATTTCGGCAGGTGTAACAATCGCACTCTTTTTCAATTGGGCCGGGATCATGCTTGAACCGGGCATTAAGGATATGTATCCTGAAACGTGCCGCCGACCTGTTAAAAAGCGTACCGGTGCGGGCCATTCGCGTCGGCGCAATGCAGTCGAAAAGATCCATTCCGGCTCCGACTATTTCAAAGATATCGTCTATTTCACCGATACCCAGGAGATGTCGCGGTTTGTCCTTGGGCAGGAAAGGGACTGTCCATTTCAAGACGTTGTACATATCATTTTTGGATCTGCCTAAAGACCCGCCGATTGCAACGCCCTGGAAACCCTTGTCTGCCATGAATAAAGCGCTTTCTTCCCTTAAATCCCGGTAGGCACCCCCCTGAACTATTCCAAAGAGGGCCTGATTTTTGTCCAATGTCCTTTGTAACATATCCAGTGAACGCAAAGCCCAGCGGTGGGTTCGCTCCATGGCCATTTTTGTGTATTCGAAGTCGTGAATAGGTGAGGTGCACTCGTCCAGGGCCAGCATAATATCTGCGCCGAGTTTTCGCCCAATCTCAATGACCTTTTCAGGAGTGAAGCAATGTCGTGAGCCGTCCAGATAGGAGACGAACTCCACCCCATTTTCCTCGACCTTTACCAGAGGCTTTCCTTTTTTGGAACTGAGACGCCTGCCGCGATCCTGCTCTTCGGGAAAAATTGAGGCTATCTTTCCCACGCCATGCTCCTTGGCCGCACCATGGCTGAAGATCTGAAAACCGCCCGAGTCGGTCATCAGGGGACCGTCCCAGTCCATGAATCCATGAAGGCCTCCCAGCTTTTCTATTAGGTCTTCACCCGGCTGAAGATGGAGATGATACGTATTGGCGATGATTACCTGGGATTTGACACTGCGAAGATCCTCCGTTGACATGGCCTTTACAGTGGCCTGGGTGCCAACGGGGACAAAGGATGGCGTCTCAATAGACCCATGAGGCGTAATAAGCCTTCCTGCCCTTGCATTACCTTCATTTGCTATGGCATCGAGTGAAAACATTTAACTGATCAGCCTAAACACCTTCAGCCTGACTACGTGAGTAGTCACAAAAAAATCAGTAAAAGATCGTCAGTGTTTTGTGAAACGGCTTTTTCCTGTATTTGTTGTCCTGACCCAGGTTCCAAAGGAGCCAGTCGATCTCAAATGACATTAAGGCTTTTCCCTTTTGCGCAAGTTCCCGCCGGATCAGTTCAACAGCTTGAATCGTATTGGCCCTGATCTCAACTTCTTCCGGGCTGCGCGCATCTATCAATATTCCTTGATTGATCTTTTTTGCGAGGGCATCCGTGTAACGGAGGATTCCCAAATGGCGCAGTACCTGGGGCAACTTGTAATCGGCAAAGGCAGTTACCTTATCCATAT
>CAZENC010000544.1:0-2198 GCA_964513115.1 uncultured Desulfobacteraceae bacterium
GACAGGCTGTGATTACTTCGCGGATACCCATCTTGTGGATGGCATCCACGTTTAATCTGGCTAGCCTTAAGAAGTTTTCTTTGTCACCGGACCAGAGGAGATCATGCCCACAACATCGTTCCTCCTCCAGAACTGCCGGATAGATGTCGAAGAAGTTTAGAAGACGAAGACTGTCCACCAGTATGTCACGGGTCTGGACTCCAAGGTGATTCCGAAAAAAAATATCGAAGTAGGGGGCGCAACCGCCGAAAAAGAGGATTTCGCTTTCATTATCGGTACGGATTTCTTTGGGTAGCCATTCCCAGTGTTTGATTTTGAGATCCTTTGATGTCATGGTACGCATTAAAGACTGGAAAAACCCGCCGTGGGCCTTGTGTCCGTCGAAACCATTTCTTTTCAAGATGTGGCGTATGTCACGAATAAATTCGGAAAAATTGACTGCTGAAGGACATCGTTCATAACAGAGTCCGCAGGTTAGGCAGGACCAGATATCATTTTGAACGGAAGGAGACTCGATATTCCCCATGATGATACTATTGGCAATGGCCCGGGGAGAAAAGGATTTGCCGGCCAGGGTTAAAGGACATGCAGATGTGCATTTTCCGCAATCCTGGCAGGCATAAACGTCGTGCTTGGCAACGGTTTGGATTATGAGGTCGTCTGTTTCAGCAATCGGAGTGTCCTTGGGTGGTGGAACGACCGGACTTTTTCCGATTTTTTTTATCTGGTTTGCAAAGTCTTTTAAAAAATCAAGCAGGGCTTCCGACTCATCAGGAAGGAAGGTGACGAGACGCAGGCGGTCTTTTGTGAGCCCCAGCAGTTCGAGAATACCGCGGGTATCTTCCACATTATTTTCGGCTGTAGCAGTTCCAGTTCCGTAGCGACAAGATCCAGGTTCACAACCTATCAGCATCACGCCATCAGCACCCATTTCAAAGGGTTTAAAGAGGAGTGCCTTGGTGATTCTCCCTGAACATGGGATTCGCACCATCTTTATTTCTGAAGGTATATCTGAGGCATTGTCCTGTAGGGACTGATAGGCCGCATGAGGCCCCCAACTGCAGAGAAACAGGATTATATTGAAGTTCGTCATTATTTCATGTCCGTTTTTTAGATGTTCAGTTATCGGCCTTTAGACCTCAGTCCTTTTATCCGCCTTCGCAGAAGACCACAGGCTTGCCCGTGGATTAATGCGCAAATGATCGATCTGCTACGGCGCGATGTCGCCCCGGAGCTGAGGCGGATAACCGCGTCGTAGCCGAAGGCGAAGACGGGTACTATCATGGGACCACGGGTTTATCCATGGGGCTCCGTCAAGGCCTATTCTCGATAAATTGCTGACCGGCGAATACTGATAGCCGGTATTCATTGCACAAGTACCTCCTCAAGCAGTTGCTCAAGGTATGCCTGGTCACGATATGGGCTGTCCGCAGCATGCGAAGGGCAAACGGAAATACAGATACCACAGCCTTTACACAATGACTCATCCACAATGGCATACCAGCCACCTACGGAGTTTTCCTTAAATGTGATGGCCTGATGCGGACAGACCTGGAAACAGCGGCCGCAACCGCGGCACAAGTTTTTGTCTACAACAACAGTATATCCCTTGCTGTGCCTGGGGCCTCGGGGCATTATTGCCGCCGCCAGTACGGCGGCAGCGGCACCTTTTTTTCTCTCAGAGACGCGGATGCCGGGTGGACTGGCCAAGAAAAGTCCGGCTATGGGGGTTGCCCCCGGATATAGAAAAGGGACCCCTGGAACGCCGCGTTTCTGAAAAGAAGATTCTAAGATGCGATTCGGCAGACCTTTCTGGGGGATATAGGGTATCATCCGTTTGGATTTTTCGCCTAAGATTATGGCCCCGACTTGTAGGACCTGAGAAAAGCCGTCGGATTCTACATGGACATGAAAATTGCCCAAGGTACCGCTGATACTCCTGACTGTTGTGTTTTCAAAGCAATGGACAGTGGGGTATGTTATATTTTCTATAAAAGGTTTATCGGGCGTTCCGAACATGAACACTTCAAATCCAGCTTCTGAAAGGACCTGTACACTGCTTATGGCCGCTTCAGACTGCCCGATGACGGCGGTTGTAAAATTATAAGTCCTTACCGGAGAAGGGAGTGTCTTCAAGCGTCTGGCCCTGTGGACTGATCTTTCTATCAGTCCGGTAAAGTGATTTAAGGCTGCAGTTG
>CAZENC010000545.1:0-541 GCA_964513115.1 uncultured Desulfobacteraceae bacterium
ATTTTTTCCCTTATATAAAAAATGACCATCCTGACTGGCATGAGCGATATGAAAAATACAATCATCCGGGAGAGTACCATAATGGAGGAATATGGCCTTTTATATGCGGGTTTTATATTGCTGCTCTGGTTGCAGCTAAAAGGTACACACTTGCCTGTGAAAAGCTTCAAGTGCTTACCCGATGTATAAAAATATCCAATACCAGGAAGGTCGATTATGGGTTTAATGAATGGCTAAAAGCCCAGGACGGAAACCCGATGGGGCAGGACTGGCAAACCTGGAGTGCTGCGCTTTACCTCTATGCAGTAAAATGTGTTGAAATAAAAGGAACTCCCTTTTTTGACGACATCCGTAAAGAACCCCTGTGAAATGAAGTTAATCAGGTTGCATGATGAAGCACCTTCTGATAGACCTCCAGGTATCCTTCTATCATCTTCTGACGGCTGAATTTTGAATCTGCCCATTCCCTGCAAAATCCCCGGTCAATCGATCTGATACCATCGACAGCCTCCACTGCCTCTTCAATACTGTTCACCAGGAA
>CAZENC010000545.1:551-1688 GCA_964513115.1 uncultured Desulfobacteraceae bacterium
CCAGGAAACCGGTCCTTCCATCAAGAATCAATTCAGGCATGGCACCCCTGTTAAAGGCAATGACGGGTGTCCCGCAAAACATGGCTTCAGCCACACTGAGACCAAAAGGTTCCTCAAAACCAATCGGATGCAAAAGGGCAAAGGCACCCCCCATTAACTTATTGCGTTCATCCGGCCCCGAGTTGCCTATATAAACGATATCATTTCCATTGACAAATGGCTTCACCTTCAGGTCAAAGTAAGCTTGATCCTGAATTAACCCTGAAATGATGAGTCTTCTTTTCGATTGCCTGGCGATCTGTATGGACTCATAGACCCCCTTTTCCGGATGAATACGGCCAAAAAACAGCATATATTCCTTTGATACAGGACTATATACGAATTCTTCGGTATTGATGCCATTATATACGGTGGCGACATAATCAAGTTCGGGACTGCGGTCGGAATTACTGATTGAAACATAATGGCCCGTGCTGTTGTATTTTTTATAAACCGGGAGAATTTTTGGTGAAGAAAACCCATGGATGGTAGTAACCATGGGCTTTTTGATTAACCGGGAATAGGTCAGGGGGAGAAAATCAAAATTATTATGAATCAAATCAAACTGATCTGCATCCTCCATCAGACTACTGATATGAAGACACTCTGCGACTTTGGGATCCACATTCGGATTCTCGGCATACGGTTGTTCACAGACAGATACCAATTTGCCTTTCGTAAAAGAATCGCCCGAGGCAAATAATGTTACATCCATGCCCTGTTCGACCATTCCCTCGGCAATATTGGATGCTACCTGCTCCCATGGGCCGTATTTCCGGGGTGGTGTTCGCCAGGCTACCGGAGAGAGTATCGCGATTTTCATTCGACTTGGTCTGTCAGGGTTCTTTTACATCGGTTTACGGGGGTTGTTGATGCAATGGTCCACAAGGGCTTCCAGATTCGCGGTTCCCACACACATCACCTTGTCGGCTCCTCCCCAATAGATCTTAACGCTCCCATCGTCTTCAGGAACCGCGCCGCAGGTAAAAACCACATTGTGGACATAACCTGTAATCTCATAAACCTCTTCGGGCTGTAAAATCCATTCATCCCCTCATCTGACGGAGTCATAAAAGGTTTGTTCTTCACTTCAAAGTT
>CAZENC010000545.1:1698-2196 GCA_964513115.1 uncultured Desulfobacteraceae bacterium
CTCTGCTATCCCAAGGATGCTTCTCCCGTTCAGTTTGTGAGCGCGGAATACCATCATATATTTACCCTGGTGCTTTACTACAGCAGCATTATGCACCGTAGCTACCTCATAGGGCACGTCATCCTTTGTGAGGACAGGGTTGTACTGATACCTGCTTATTAACATCGCTCTCTTAATGCTGCTTCTTTAATCTGATGCATGAAATTCTTCATATGCCTGCAATACGGTTAAATGAGATATTAAATACGCCAGTGAACTTTCAGCGCCCTGATTGCGGTTCACACCATAGCTTTCAAATCCATCGCAGCATCCATTGGTCTCAAAATCATACAGGCTCATCCGCAGGTCATTTTCCCCCAGGAACCATAGAAATGAAATATACAGCTTATTAAGGTAATCTTTATTCTTTGTTACATGAAAGGCCTGGTGGTACATTAACACCATGGCCATGGCGTCTATCGGTTGCTGGGCAAAAACAGAACGTTGCCCATCTTTTTT
>CAZENC010000546.1:0-2176 GCA_964513115.1 uncultured Desulfobacteraceae bacterium
CTGTATGAGGGCTATGGCTCCTGAGAAGACGACAATGGCATAGAGGGCTGTTTTAGCCAGACCCTCGGCAGTGGTTAGACCTGCATTGGAGGCCGCTGTCCGGACCACGGCAGAAAGGAGATTTCCGAATAAGATCCCAAGCATCAATACAATGATGGCGGCCACTACATTGGGAATATAGAGAAAGATATCATTCAGGATATCTGAGACAATGGGTAAACCCAAGGCGTCCATCGAAGCAATGAGGACCAGAATCATGATAAACCAGTAGGTCAGGGCCCCGATAATCTCTGATGGCGTCTTAACAATGCCCCCCTTATCTAAAAATCCTTTTACCCCTGTCTTATCTGCCGCACTGTCAAAACGGACAAGTCTTAAAAGCTTCACGATACCCATTTTAACCAGTTTGGCGATGATAAGCCCTGCCACGAAGATGATAATTGCTCCGATGAGCTCAGGTAGAAAAACCGTTATTTTGGTGGCAAAGGCATCCCATGCTCCCTTAACAATCGCTGTAATCTGCATAGCTTCTCCTCCTTTCTGTTTAAAAAATTATTAATCCATTATATTAAATAACGTTATATGAATAAATTGTCAATTTATATTGCGTTTCATAGAGAAGCTAATTCCTCATAACCATCTCATTTTTCTGGAATAAAATAACGTGAAGATAGCAAGACCTGTCTTTTCTGAGGCTTTTTTTACAGATCTTTGCACGACCATTTACCCTCCTGTTGTTTTTTCATCCGGAAAACTGTCATGTTTTTAAAATGATTATAGTAATCATTTAGCATTTTAAAGAAAATTACCCATCTCGCAGCCTTGGTTGATATCACTGAGACAAAGGATAATATTCTCATCAAAGCGGGGCTTCCAGGTTTGGATTCCTAATTTTCGCTCCATCACAAAGAAACGGATTTACGCTCCACTTCATAGTTTACGGTCACCATCCAGTCCTGATAATTGGGATCAAGAGACTTCAAAGCATATACCACCTCCTGTTTGAAGACCGTTTCAATGGGGGTACCCCGGCCAGGCCAGATACGAAACTTCACCCGCAAAAACTCTTTTCCTGACTCTGTTTTCATCCGTCCTTCGATGGACGGAGGCCACACCAGGATACCCGGTAACTGTTCAAACGTTGAGTTGACGATAACCTTGACTTTTTCTTCTATCTGCTTTGCAATCCCCGGGTCACTCGGTAGTGTCACATCCGCCAAACCACGTATGTACCCTCGCGGATATCGTACCACATTCGTGATGGTACGATTCGGGATATACACGTTTGCACCGAAGGAATTCTCGATCACCGTGAAGCGCATACCAAAACTTCGAACGACCCCCGTTTGACCTGCAATTTCAACCATGTCTCCAATATTGAGGAGACCGGAAAAAACAATGGTTAGACCATTTACAACATCCTGCACAAGACCCTGCGATCCAAACCCGATAGCCAAACCCAATACGGAAGCGCTCGCCAAGTAGGCCTTCAGCGAAACGCCGAGCTCATTAAGAATGAGGCCAAAGGCGGTGAAATAGAGTGCAAATACAATAACACTCGTCGCAAGGCTTGCAATGGTCTTTGACTTGGAGAGGTTGGAACCAATCCGAAGAGCCATCACCTTGCGACTGAGCCGGCGCACGGCAACAACCAGAAGGTGTAGCCCTATAACCACGCCTAGAATAACAGCAATTCTCGCAGGGCTGCCCACCCCGGAGACAATTTTACCAACATGGGAAATCATAATTTTCCCCCTCAAATGTTTCGGAAGAAACCCAAGCCAACTCAAATAACTCTGAATTGCCACATCCTGCCGCACAATGCACATGGTCAGCTGCCGGAGGAAGGGAAGGGCGCAACTGTGCAAAATTGCTATTACCAGCCGCCTACTTCTGCCTTGTGGCAGACAATGCTTGCCCCAAGCCACCTGACATCCGGCGTTTCCTTGCCTGGCTAAAGCATCGTTTGGGATATCTCTTTTGCGACCTCCCTTCCTTCATTTCTTAGTTTCCTCCTTGACGACTTCATTCAGGGCTTTTGCATAAAACTTCTGGACATATTCCCTGACCATCCGTCGGGCAGAAAACTTTGCCGCGTTACTTTTTATGGACTCCTTCATGACCTTTACCCAGTCGTGAGGGATACCCTCCTCGGAGATTTTGTAGTACAGGGGAA
>CAZENC010000547.1:0-2168 GCA_964513115.1 uncultured Desulfobacteraceae bacterium
TTTCACCCCTGTTGGCGGCGTGGATGGTCTCTGCCGTACCGATGGCTGCAATATCACCGTCACCCTGATAGCTAAAAACAATCCTGTCCGGGAGAATTCGCTTGATGCCTGTGGCCACAGCCGCGCCCCTACCATGGGGAGACTCTCCCATATCGACGTCAAAATAATCATAGGCCAAAACTGCGCAACCGGCAGGCGGGACACCTATGGCTTTTTCACCAATATCCAGTTCTTCGATTACTTCAGCAATCAATCGATGAATAATGCTGTGTCCACAACCGGGGCAATAGTGAAAAACCGCTTTTTTAAGATATTTTGGTCTTTGAAAAACCCTTTTGGTCATTTCTTGATAACCTCGTAAAAAGTCGGTTTGCGCCTTTTTACTTCCACCCTCACCCTCCCGCTTTGCGGGATTGATGGACTTTTTACGAGTCCATCATTTCTTAGTCCTCATTAAGATGCTGGCGATGATAAATAGTGTTGATCACTTTGGCTATTTCATCAGGCGTTGAGATGATGCCGCCTGGCCGGCCGTAAAAGTGGACTTGACTCCTGCCCTCCAACGACAGCTTAACATCTTCAAGCATCTGTCCGGTGCTCATTTCAAAAACGAGGAAGTCTTTTACCTGCCTGCTCATTTCCACTAGAGTGCTTTTTGGAAAGGGCCAGAGTGTTATGGGCCTGAACAGGCCAACCTTTATCCCTAATTCCCTGGCTCTTTTGATAGCCCCTTTGGCGATTCTCGCCGCAGTTCCATACGCGACTACCACGAGGCGGGCATCCGTGGTCAGATAGGTTTCAGCACGGGCGATCTCTCTTTCAATTCTCTCATATTTTCTGACAAGCTTCCAGTTGTGATCCTCTTCCACGGATGTATCCAATAGAAGAGACTTGATTATCCTGCTGGGTCTTCCTTTGGCACCGGTTAGTATCCAGGGCTTGGGTGGCAATGAACGGGGATCAATAGCTTCGGGAAATTCAACCGGTTCCATCATCTGGCCCATCATGCCGTCCCCAAGAATGAATACGGGGGTTCTGTATTTATCTGCATATTCGAAGGCCTTCCGGGTCAAAGCGGCAAGTTCTTGCCCGGATGCCGGCGCCAGAACAATGGTGCGGTAATCGCCATGGCCTCCGCCTCTTGTAGCCTGGAAATAATCGCCCTGGCTGGGTGCAATATTTCCCAAGCCGGGTCCACCGCGCATAGTATTTACAATTACTGCCGGAAGTTCCATGGCAGAAAGAAAGGATATTCCTTCTTGTTTGAGGCTGATCCCGGGGCCGGATGAACTTGTCATGACGCGTGCGCCAGCCATGGAAGCTCCAATCAACATGTTGATCGCCGCTATTTCACTTTCAGCCTGAATGAAAGTACCGTCCTCCAGTCTTGCCATGGCGCTGGCTGTGTATTCTGCGAGCTCGTTCTGCGGTGTGATCGGGTAGCCCGCATAAAACCGGCATCCAGCTCGCACGGCCGCTTCACCGATTACATGACTTCCCCTCATCAATTGTTTCTCACCCACGATAAACCTCTATCGCAATGTCGGGGCACGTAATTGCACAAATAGTGCACCCTGTACACTTACGGTCTTTTTCTTTACTGTCAGTTTCAATATATTCGGCGGGATAATAACCTTTTTGATTCAGTTTGTCGGAGACTGCAATCAAATGGTTGGGACAGACCGAGATACAAAGATAGCAGCCTTTACACAATTCCCTGTCAATGGTTATTTTGCCCTTTTTCGTTTTCTTGGCCATTGCTACTTTCCGCTAATAGGTAAACACCTTAATCCCTATATTTTCCTTGATTTTAAGTTCATAGATGATGTGATTTTATTGCTAACTAATCTATAAAAACCAATATCCATACGCTTCATCTTTTCTTTTGTCAAGTCTTTTTAGCAATTCTATTAGATTCATTGAAAATGTATTTGTAATTTTGATAAGTAATGGCAAGATGGTTTCAAGCACCTTTTCGGCGATGCCAATTTCCTCAAGGCTATCTATTCCTTCTGGAGTGGGTGGCCAAATATATATACGGTTTCCCAACGAGCCTGCAAACTCCCATTAAGTCTGTGGCCTAAACCGCATATATTTGGCCACGGCAAAGTTTAGTGGTATTCTTTTTGAGATAGCCTTTCGGAAACCCACACCGCCTCAAGAAATAT
>CAZENC010000548.1:0-2166 GCA_964513115.1 uncultured Desulfobacteraceae bacterium
AAATAATAAAGGGAATATAATGTTTGGTAGCCCCCATATAGCTATGATAGTCCTCACCGAATTTTTCAATATTTTCCCTTTCCTCCACCTTGGACCCCACCACTAAGAAAACAACTGAAAAACAACACGCAACTGCGCACACCCAGGAGACGTTCCTTAGAAAAATACCGATGCTGAGCAGAATCAGGCTTGAATAGAGGGGGTGCCGAATATATCGAAAGATGCCCAGCCTTATGAGATGAGTAGTATGTTCCCAATCATCCAGGGGTTTTCCGTGCCTCTTTAGACCATAAAAGCCGCTGACTGCAACAAGTGCCGAAATTATCAAAAGGAGGCACGAAATCAAAGGATACCGTAATACGCCGCCCGAATACCAGGACCCCAGATTCAGGAATACCAGAACCAGGATGCCCTCCAATGCAAAAAAGACATAGAAAGCGTGGCTTTTGAGTGATCCGAGCTTACTTCGAAACTTCAAAAATATGAATAACGCAATAACCACGAAAAGAATACTTTTAACCACCATTGGAATACCTCGCTATTAATGATTTTATTCATAATGTATCGCCACACACTTGTCCTTCATCTTCCGGTTCCTTAGACTATGGCCCACGCCTTCAATACCTGCCTGCTATGGAGAACGGGCACCGCAGGGCATATACTGACTTAAGCAGAGTGCCGTACCGAGAGTAGTCGGGACATGACGATCTCTTTTCAAATTGCGCATTCAAACTCCTGCCGAAAAAGTCGAACGCCCCCATTCCCGCAAACAACCTGCCTGGTGCAGATATATTGAATGCAGAGGCCACGACATAGAGTCCCTTCCGGGGCTGTCCAAAGCCAAAATCTTAGGCCTCATTAACATTCCATAAACTCTTATCCTATGCGGCTTTTGAAAAGAGAACCCCATGCCCCTCAGTTACTTACCAGCTATTGGAGGCGAAGGCATGGGACTCTTCGAAAGGACGCATCTTCCGGATCAAAGTCCTTCCCACCTGTGCTACGGCCCGAGTCGCGGTCTGCATTGCAACGGCCTAATGGTATCCACATCCTTCCGTTCCAGCAGGCCGCAGGGAGGGCCGCCTGCATAATAGGAGTAGATGCGGCCTGGAGAAGAATGACATGCCGAGCCCCTCAACTTGAAAAAATCTCCTGCATCTTGAGCATCAGTCCCAGGTCGCCTTCAACAGTGTACTTTCCCTGCATTAGTGCATCCTGGCCGGATATCTCGCCTTTACCAATAGACAGCCATACATCCCACGGGGTGTGAATAGTGATGTCAGGGTTTTCGGCCTCACCCTCATTAAATGTGCATTGTTTATCCTTTATCTGTAAGTAGCATTTGCCTGCCTTATCACCAGTAATGTCGAACTGAAATATTCCTTCGAAATCACCGGCCCTGACCGGGTTGTAGATGGATGCCATTCCGGCAATGAACATCCCTATATCATCCTTCAGGTATTCCTCAAACCGGGGGAGCTCCTTTCCGGTCTTTTTTTCCTCTTCATATCTGATCCATGTATTCCAGAACCGGTTGCCAACCTGGCGAAAGCCCTGAACACTCGGCACGAGCGGCTGGGATATGTCCTGTTCCGTATCCCTGATTACATAACCCTGGGTTACCACCTGTCTGCCTGCCTCAAAAAGGGCGTCCATAATCCTCTGATAGCTCCCGCCGATGCTTTCGCCGAAACGCATAGCCTCGGAAGAAGGCCGTAGGATTTCACCGATGATGGGGATTTGTCCTGAGCGACTCATCAACCGAAACATCTTGATCAGGCCGTCGAAATGATCCACTTCAGGAAATCCACATACGGAAAATATGAGCATCCGGCGACAGCTGTTTCCTTTTTCCCGGTGAGGATGCCGGGTCGATCCATCGCTGTTTTCGATAAGAAACGGCTCAAGAATAGGGATTCGTCGGTCCAGAAAATTCTTGGTGATACCCGGCACGGAGAACACGTAGAGGGGTTGTGCGTAGATAATAAGATCAGCGCCTTCCAGTTTTTCATTTAACACCGTCATATCATCCTTCTGGATACACACACCGGGCGTCTTGGCCCAGCATGAAAAACATCCAGTGCATGGCCTGATCTTGTATTTGCTGAGAAAATGGATTTCAGGTGCAATTCCCTCGGCTCGGATACCATCCAAAAATCTGTCAAG
>CAZENC010000549.1:0-2164 GCA_964513115.1 uncultured Desulfobacteraceae bacterium
AGATGCCGGAAATACAGTAATAACTGACTATGAGGAACATCCTGATCCTCACACCAGCGTTAATAATCACCGGGGATGAGATGGAAAAAGGCCTTGATATAATTAAGGAATATATATTTTTAAACCATCGTTTTCAAGGAGACTAATTCCAGTTGATCGGCTGCATCCTCTGTCCGGTCTGAAACCTCCGCGATGGTATTCAAACACTGTTTTAAATGGATTTTGTGGCTGTGGTCTAAAGACGATATGAATATTGCCTTTGTCAAGTCCCACTCGTTTTTGTCTACAACGGATTCCTGCATGCCTACTTCCTTGGTGTGCTCCCGGACAACATCCGACTTACATTCTCCTTTTAAATAGCAGAGCACCGCCAGCTTGAGGGGGGTGATAATACCCAGAGACTCCTGGCTAATAGCAACAAACTGGGACTTCAATTCCTCAGGAATTGAGGGCCGCTGGTTCGAAAAAAAGTCGCAGCAGGCTTCTCCTGCATTGGCCACCTTATCGATGCTTTCAACCAGCTTGTAAATGTCCTCTCTAATTCGCGGCAAATAAGCTCCAGAATATAGCTTATTTCGTATCTCGTGCCGGATTAAGTCGGCTTGTGATTCGGTACTTCTCACATCTCGCGCCAGGATCTTTGCTTCCTTAATATTGCCGCTCAGATAGACTTCAAGCATTTTCACTCCTGTTTTGAGGCATTCCTCCACAGCATCCACATGTTTTATGGCGAGCTCGATGACCTCTTTTTCTTTCTTAAATCCAAAAAACACTTTTATTCCTCCTGGAAACAGATTTATTCTGACTTCAAAGGGGGCAGGCCCCCGTACGATTTATTATCTCAATCATAATTCACCAATTCCTTTTTCTGACTGTAATAACTCTTTATTCAGGAACATTACCCTGTCAATCTATGAGCCCATGCCAGAAAACGCAAGATAAAGCCGCATCAAAAGGTAGGCGATCACACCACTGGATAACGGTGTGGAAACCCATCCAACGGCAATTTCAATAAGGGTTTTTCTACTGACAGTTCTTGCTCCTTTTACAAGGCCCACACCCGTTACGCCTCCCACGACTGCCTGTGAAGTGGAAACGGGAACACCCACCTGGGTAAACAAATGAACCGTAATTGCCGCAGAAAACGTAGAGACAAAGGCCGAGAAGCCGTCCAGTTCAACTATCTTTTTCCCTACCGTATTCATGACCTTCTTGCTGTAAGTCAAAACGCCTGATGCAATACTCAGGCTCCCCACAAGCGCTGCCTGAAACGGCGTCAAAAGGCCTGAACCCACGTAAACCCCTGTTACATTGCCTACATTATTGGCACCCAAAGAGTATGCGCCATAGCATCCCGCAAACAGCAATGCCCACCTTATGAAGATATTGCGCAGTTGAAGATCCGCTAGGATTTTTTGGAAGATATTACCGAGTATAGGATAAAGAACACGACCTAAAACCATTGCACCGATAGGGGTGAAGACCCAACAGAGCACAACCTTGTATAAGCGCGTAAGGTCTGGAATTCCTGAGATCAAGCCGATTCCTAATATAGCTCCCATGATGGCTTGAGAAGTCGCAACGGGAAGTGAGAGATAGGAAAAAGTTGCTACGCAAAGCCCTGCGGCAAATGCCGCCACGAATGCCGCCATGTGTGACATTGTGGACATTTCCCCAACAATGCCCATGCTCTTGTACCCTTCTAAGAGCGCACCTACCACAACAAAAATTGAAATCAGGACGGTTGCGGTCCTGTATGTTAAGACCCTTGCCGCAACCCCCGTACCAAAAATGTTGGCCGAGTCATTACTCCCAAGACCCCAACCCAGAAACACACCCCCAATGAGTGTCCACACAGGCAAAACCCTTTCTTTACAAAAATCGGATAATTGCGAATAAAACTACCTGCGACTTCAATGCCATCTATCAGAATGAGCTGGTTTTCCCTTCCTTTACACTAACAAGTGCAAGCGTTTACCAAATATTATTAAAAATCATAAGTCAAGCTAATAATTATCATATAATGTATAACCAATCTTTGCATTTTTCCTTTTGGCGGCTGATACCGATTCATTTCAAATTGAATTTTTCAAGCGGATACATGACCAATCCTGTATATTATTTGAATTAACATATTGTTTTTCTTTCACGAATACGGAGAACG
>CAZENC010000550.1:0-2164 GCA_964513115.1 uncultured Desulfobacteraceae bacterium
TGGCCACGTCTACAGATCCTAAAGATGATGCTGTGGTTTCATGGGCACAATCCGAGGGGATTAATTATCACCGGGGAAGTGAGGATGACGTTTTGCTTCGAGTTGTTCAGGCACAGCAAAAGATGAATTCTGATGTCGTTGTAGAGGTCTGCGGGGATATGACGCTTTTGGACTATGAACTTATTGACCAGGGTATAAGAACATTCGAGGAAAACGATTGTGATGTAGTTACAACCACCCGCAAACCTTCCTATCCCGTCGGTGCTGATGTTTTGGTCTTTCGTTTAAAAGATCTTATATGGGTCCAGGAGAATACTTTGGACCCGCAGGTAAGGGAACATGTATCCCTTTATTTTTTTCAGCATCCTGAGAGGTATCGAATAATCAACCTGATTGCGCCGAAACGCTTTAGGGCACCTGATAAAAGGTTTGTTCTTGATTACCCGGAGGATCTGGAGTTTATAAGGGCGGTATATTCACGTCTTGAGCCTGAATACGGGGACAGCTTTGGTATCGCAGAGATCCTTCAGTTGCTGAAAAAAGAGCCGGAATTGGCAGAGATCAATCGGCACATAGTGGAAAACATCTTTTGAAAACCCCTCCATTTAAGACCGCCCTTATCGGATTTGGCATGACCGGTGCGGGATATGCCGAAGACCCCGTGATGGGCAAATATTTCCGTTATGCCACACACGCGCAGGTTCTTGCGGACCACCCTCTTTTTTCCTGGCAGGCAGTTGTGGACCCCTCGCACATGGCTCTGAAGGCTGCACGAGATAAATGGAACATTCCTGTAACAGTAAAAAATGTGGATGCGCTTTTAAAAAGGGTAAAGCCGGATGTCGCAGTGATTGCCACGCCGCCAGAGCACAGAATTGAAATAATAAAAAAGATGACGGACTTACGCGCCGTATTTGTTGAAAAGCCTTTAGGCGAAACGTACCAAGAAAGCCTTGAATTTCTAGAGGAATGTAATAGCAGAGAGTTAATGGTCCAGGTAAATTTTTGGCGCAGGGGGGATGAGTTCTTCCGCAGTCTTTCTCAGGGAGAGCTGGAAAAGCATATCGGTAAACCGGAGGCGGCGGTTGGCCTTTATGGAAACGGTCTCATAAACAATGGTTCACATATGATCGATTTTGTGAGGATGCTATGTGGTGATATATGCCGCGCCGAAGTTTTATGTCCTGAGTCATCTTTCGTAGAAGGCCCAATACCCAATGATCGAAATATTTCTTTTCTGCTTTCTGTCCAGGGCGGCCTTAATGTGGTATTCCAGGCTATACCTTTCGGCCCCTACAGGGAAATCAGCCTTGATATCTGGGGGGAGAGGGGAAGGCTCGGCCTCTATCAGGAGAGCCTGGGGATTTATCTTTATCCAAGGAGAAAAAACCGCGGACTTTCGGGTGAGTGGGAGATCTCCTCAGACAAGCCTAAAGTCTTTGATCCCACCTGCGGTCATGCACTTTATAGGATGTATGACAATCTTGCCGAGTCCCTTTTAAGTGGCGAGCCCCTCTGGAGCCCGGGCAAAACCGCGCTGGAAACGGAAAAAATCATTCATGAACTTCTCAATGCAGTCTGAAGAACTGTGAAACATTCCATTGCTGCTAAAAATAAGTATGAAATTAAATAAAACGAGGCCCCAACGTCCGGGTGTTTTGTTTTACGCTGAAGATCCGGGTGCGGCCAATTATATTGTACATTTACCGGCAGTCTGTAAAGAGAGGGGCCTTTCTTCAGTCGCTATAGTCGCTGAGAGAGCTAAAGAATTTTTCAAGGAACACGGCGTTCCATTTGAAGATATTTCGGACTCAGAGATTCCGTCCGAAATACTTCAAAGGCTTGCTCCGAGTCTGGTAGTAGTTGGTACCTCTGAAGATCCGGGAAGCCCCGGCCTAAAATTTATAGAAGAAGCCCGAAGAGAGGGCATTCCTGCCGTTGGAGTGGTTGATGCCTTTATGAACGCCATTTATAGGTTTCGAGGCTACACAGACGATGCAATGGCCTATGCTCCTAACTGGCTTATAGTCCCAGATGAATGGACAAGGCGGGAGTTCGTTGATCTTGGGTTTCCGGAAGAAAGGGCGGTCGTTTGCGGCCATCCACAGTATGATTTCGTACAGGAAAAGGCCCACGAACTGGAGCGCAAGGATAAAAAGGCACT
>CAZENC010000551.1:0-2163 GCA_964513115.1 uncultured Desulfobacteraceae bacterium
CTTCATTGTTAACCAGTTCACGGATTGCGTATGCCAAGGTTGCCGTTCCCTGCAAGATAATTCCCGGTAGACCCACCATCTGTGCAAAATTCGGTGAGGTATGAATCGGAAATACAATATTGCTGCATCCGTCATAAATATAGGAACGCCCGGGATCAATATGAATCTCAGATGTCCAGAGGACTCCTGCCTTGGTGTCATTTTCCGGAATCAAAGAAATTTCACCTGCTTTGCCTCCCTCTCCGCAGGCCACCCCCCGCAACATAGCGCCGGCGTATTCAGTGAAGACAGGGTCCCCATTTCCGTCTTCAGCCTCAAGACAGATAATTGCATGGGTCCCTGCACGATGAGGTAAAAAGGCCTTTAAAGTTCCGGCAATTGACAGCTTATCTCCGGGCCGTATCAGACGATGTAAAATAAGGTGTTCAGTGTAGTGCACCTGGGTCATCAAAACTTCTTTCGGAAAATCTTTGGACTCAATGAAGGTTTCCAATCGGCTTAAAATAGGCCAGGTGACCGATACTGCAAACATGGGATGCGATACAATTCCCTCCTCTTCCCTGTCATCAAAATATTTCGGGTTGTTGTCCTGGATGGCTGCAGCATAATTGGTGGTTTCCCGCCAGTTGATATCTGTTTGATAATTCTTAAGTGGTATACCCACAAGGCTGGTATTTAAATCCATGGCACAACTCCGTTTTAATCCTTTTTAGGCTCACAGTATTTATGAAACACATATCATAATATTAGCCGAAAGTGTTGGCGATTAGATTATGATATTGTTATGAAAAAAAATAGCAGAATGTGATGGGCTCACCAATTTTTTAAGATTTTAGCCTATCATTTGTTGGAGATATAAAGACGGATGTTCCAAAGACGCACTTGTTTAAAACTGTAAATATGAAGGGCGTTGCCCTTTATAGGCGACCCCATTTCAAATTAATGAAACTGGGGAGAAATACGAAAAACCAAACAACCGGCCAAAAAACAAATTTCCAAACCATACTGGGATCTCCTTATAGAATATTTAGACTGCTTTATGCGCCGTCAGCAGCCGCACGTAGCCAAGATAGTGGGGATGAGTACGGAACTCGTCGAAATCTTGTTCCCGCAGGATGGCTTGTAAATCTCGGCCTATAAAATCGGTCGCCAGGGGACATTCCATTTTGAAAGCGATGCGTACCAGCCAGGAAGAATGCTTCAGATCGAACTCGTTATAATCCAGGATGATAAACTCGCCGCCGGGCCGCAAGGCGTGTTGGGCGTTGGCAATGATTTGGAGCCGGTCTTCCTGAATGAATCCGTGCAGCACAAAAGAGATGAAAACCTTGTCGAATTCACTCTGGTAGGGCAGCGGCTCGTTGACGCGCCGGTTTTCGATGTCGATGTGAGAATGATTGGTGAAACGGCGTTGAGATTGCTCCAGCATCTCCGGGCCGATATCCAGCCCCAAAACGCGCCCCCCCTCGGAGAGATATTTATTCATCAGGCAGATATTGCGCCCGGTGCCGGAACCCAATACCAGGATTTCGTCATCGGGCTGGATGCGCATTTCCCTCACGACACGGCGGATGAAGAAGGGGTAAGTGCCGACGGTGATTGTATTCATGAGAAAATCATAATGGCGGGCTTCTAAACCGGTAACTTCTACTTTTGAATCAGATCGGTCGTATGTTGGGCTCATTTTTTCTCCAAGGTGAAATGAATTCAGGAAACGGGGAGTGTCTTTTGCAAAAGCGTATCTACTTTTTCCCAAAATTGGGGATGGGTGTGGCAATTACGGTGTCCCTTAGCGGGGACAACCCATAAATGAGTTTTTGCGGGGGTGCCAGCCCCCGCGAGCATCTGCCCCTGAGCGAGCGGGACGGTCTCATCTTCATCGCCGTGGATAAAGAGAATATGTGCGTCGGTGCGCTTGGGGTCGGGCCACATCTTAAATAATAAGTATATGGCTTTAATTTTTTTTGTTATTCTTTTGGTACTTTGAAAAATTATTTTGAGATATGACCCGGACATTTCACATGTCCTCTTTGTCAGGCTGAAATGATCTTAAGCCTGGCCAGAAAAGCTTAAGCCATCCGATTTTCACGTCTCTTCTTTCATCTATTCCGGGGATATAAGGTTTGATATCTAAGATTGGTGTGTTATCAGCAACATCCATTT
>CAZENC010000552.1:0-2159 GCA_964513115.1 uncultured Desulfobacteraceae bacterium
TTCTATATTCAGAGGAGAAAATCATAGTGAAAAAATATACATATAGTGCAAAAAATACCGACAACAAGGGCAAATGGTGTGTTGTTGATGCTCAAGATAAGGTTCTGGGGAGACTTGCCAGTACCATAGCTGCCCGCCTGAGGGGAAAACACAACCCTCTTTACACCCCTCACGTGGATACCGGTGACTGGGTGGTGGTGGTTAATGCGGATAAGGTTGCCATGACCGGAAGAAAATGGCAACAGAAAGAATATTATCGGCACAGTGGGTACATTGGGGGTCTCAAGACGATTACCGCTCAGAAACTTTTGGAAAAAAGGCCTGAAGATCTTATCCGTTTTGCCGTTAAGGGTATGCTGCCAAAGAACAAATTGGGAAGAAAGCTTTTCAAAAAATTGAAGGTTTATTCAGGTAATCAGCATCCTCATGAGGCCCAGCAACCTGAGATTCTTGACTGTTAGAAGAGCAAGTTAATTCTCATTAATTATCGGGGAATTTTATGGAAAAAGAAAACGTTTATTATGCTACAGGAAAACGAAAGAGTGCCATCGCGAGAACCTGGATAACGCCGGGGAACGGGGAAATTACCGTTAATGATCGCCCCATGGATGATTATTTTAAGGTTGAGATGGTAAAAACAATTGTAAAACAGCCGCTTATCTTGACTAATACTCTTGGATCATTTGATGTAAAAACCCGGGTTACCGGCGGAGGTTTTTCAGGGCAAGCCGGTGCCATTCGGCATGGCATTACCAAGGCTTTGATGTTGGCGAACCCTGAGCTTCGGAAAGCATTGAAAAAAGCCGGCTACGTTCGCCGTGACGCCAGGGTCAAGGAAAGAAAGAAATACGGACAGAAGGGTGCGCGGGCACGGTTCCAGTTTTCAAAACGCTAACATTTATTATATGTTTCATTTTTGAAAGGGAACAGGGAGTAACCTGTTCCCTTTGTTTATTCTTGATCTCTAGTAATGTTCAAAAATATTTTGGCCTGCGTCTGGTCATCTCGGGTCTCTCTGAAGCGTTTCAACGATTCTTCCACTCGGGCTTCCTTTTTTCCAGAAAAGCCGACATACCTTCTTGCGCATCTTCAGCCAGGCAGTTCATCACAATTGCACGGGTGGCATAATTGTAAGCTGACGGGGTATCCAGGTCCACCTGGTTATAAAAAGTTCGCTTTCCAAAAGCAAGCGTATACCGGCTGTATTGAGCGATTTCCATGGCCCAGTTTCCGGTTTGTTCCACAAGCTTGTCCGGAGCGACTATTCTGTTTATGAGTCCGAACCGTTCTGCTTCCTCGGCAGAAATAAAACGACCCGTCAAGAGCATTTCCAAAGCCCTTCGTCGCCCCACAACCCGAACCAGGGGAACCGAAGGGGTGGAACAGAAAAGACCTATTTTTACCCCCGGGGTGGCAAACTGAGCACCGGTTTCCGCAATGGCAAGGTCGCAGGCGGCAACCAGCTGGCATCCTGCTGCCGTTGCGATGCCGTGAACCTGAGCAATGACCGGCTGCGGCAGTTTGAAAAGCGTTTGCATCATTTCTGCGCATACTGAAAAAATCTTGTCAAAATCCTTGACATTCAGGTCTGATCCGACCATTTCCTTAAGATCATGCCCTGCACAAAACGCCGGGCCGTTTCCCCTGATGACAACCACACGGATATCCTGATCTTGTTCTATAATTTTTAGCTTATCCAGCATAGTTGTCATCAATTCCAAAGAAAGTGCATTCCGTTTCTCAGGCCGGTTTAAGGTAAGCCACGCCACGGGGCCGTCTTTATCCAGCAATACAGGTTCCATCTTAAAGCCTCCTTGAAACAATTGAATGATTCAAAATTTCTTTTATTTATTTCTTTGCAGCTTTCCAGCATCTTACCCGGTGTTTTTCTCCTACTTTTTCAAAGCCGATTTTCTCTTCCAGACAACGGGGTTCCTCGATGGGGCACCTTCCCTGAAAACGGCATCCTTTGGAGGTCATAAGAAAATCAGAAAGATCCGGTTCTACGAGTTCTATTTTACGTCTTCTACCCGGCACGGGATCGGGAATGGCCGAAAGCAGTGACATGGTATAGGGATGACAAGGGTTTTCAAAAAGCTCCTCCGCGGGTGCGGACTCCATGATCTGGCCTTTGTACATGACAGAAATCGTGCTGCACA
>CAZENC010000553.1:0-2157 GCA_964513115.1 uncultured Desulfobacteraceae bacterium
CCATAGCACGGGATTTTGATGCACCATTACCGGAATCTATTTTAAAGTCGTTTGAGAAATGAAAGGAATACTTGATACCCATACATTTTTGTGGTGGATTACCGATAGCCCCCAATTATCACCTCGTGTTCGCGAGATAGTCAGTAATGGAGATAATGTGTTGTTTCTCAGTGCGGTAAGCGGTTGGGAGATGGCTATTAAAGCTAAACTTGGCAAATTGCATCTGCCTGGAAATCTTGAAAGTTTTATTTCAGAACAGTTGGCTGTAAATGCCATTAATACATTACCTGTTCAGATGAGTCATGCCTTGCATGTTTACATCCTTCCTGATCACCATCGAGATCCTTTTGACCGTATTCTTGTTGCGCAAGCCCAGCTGGAAAAGTTGCCAATCATTACCATTGATCCTCAAATTAGCCAGTATTCAGTAGAAACTATCTGGTGAAAATTAGGTTTCCTTTAAGAAATGGATACATTCGAAAAGTCATGAGTTTTCAACATCTGACAAAGAAGATTTGATCTGTTGAATGTTGAAATCTCTCTATACAAAGGGGGTAGGGTCATGCCTTTTAAGCACCTTGTGTTTCCCTCGGCCGGTTCCCTGTCCGTGGCCGTCATAGCGGCATTCATTTTCATCCTGGAAATCTGGTTTTCCACAAAACGGGCCGAATTAAGGTGGTGGCGGTGGGCGGCGGCCATCTCGTTTTCCACCATCATCTACGCCGTCGGCATTTTACTCGAGTACAATGCCCCCGAAGGCCCGATCAACCGATTCGGCGGGCTCCTTGAATGGACCGCCGTTATTTTTCTGGTTCACGCCCTTTACGGTTTTGTCTTCTCCCGCCTGAATATACCTTCACGAAGATATCACCTTGTGGCCGGAGGGCTTCATGTTCTCATCCTGATTCTGCTCTGGTCCACCAATATCTTTGTCAGCGATCATTTTGTCGCGAGACGATTTCTTACCCTGGGGGAACCCTTTGTGGAAGCGGATCTCGGGCCCCTTGGGCCGATTTTTGTGCTGTACGCCCTCGGCGCCTCAATCAATGCGATTCGGCTATGGATCGTGAAGGGAAAAGAAATGGAAGCGCGCTCCCGTGCCTATGTGTGGGGCGCTTCTTTCTGGATCCTTCTGGGCGCCCATGATGCGGCGCTTGCAGTGGGTTTTCCCTCTGTTCAATATGTCATGGAATACGGGTTCCTGGGTTTTTCAGCCGCACTTTTCTACACCATGTTCAGCGACTATCTTCGGACGTCGGATGCGTTGGCACAAACAAATGTCATGCTCCGAAAAGCGATGGAAATGCGAAAGCGGCTGGAGGACGCCCTTCGAAAGAGCGAGCAGCAGCATCGAAACCTCGTCGAAAACATCAACGACGTCATATACGCAATCGATCTCGAGGGGAATGTCACCTATATCAGTCCGGTCGTCAAATCGGTCATGGGATACACACCGTCGGAGATCGTCGGCCGGCACTTTTCCGAATTCATCCATAATGAGGACCTGGCGTTTGTCATGAAGCGGTTCGAAGAAACCCTGTCCGGCCATCTTAAACCCTGGGAATACAGGCTCTTATCCAAATCGGGAGAATATCGCTGGGTCAGATCCTCCAGCCGGCCTATCATAGACGATGATCGTGTGACCGGGCTTCAGGGAATGTTTATAGACATCACCGAGCACAAGCGTGCGGAAAGGGCGCTGCGGGAGAGTGAGGAGAGACTCAAGTCAGCGCAAAGTATTGCAAAAATCGGCAACTGGTCGTGGGATATCGCCTCCGGCAAAACCGAATGGTCTTATCAAGTATACAAGATATTCAAAGCCCCTCGAAAGAAGCCCTCCTATGAGTTTGTGAAATCCTTCGTGCACCCCGACGACCTGAATTTGTGGCAAAACAGCGTTCAGCAGGCGGTCGAGAAACAAAAACCATTTACCTTCGACTACCGGGCCATCCGCTCGGATGGGGAGACCATTTGGGTGCACAACGAGACCAAGACCGTATTCAATGAGCAAGGGGAATTCTCCGGCTACCAAGGCACCGTCCAGGACATTACCGAGCGCAAGCAGGCGGATGAAGCAACAAGAGCCAGAGAAGTCAGGTTCGGGGAGCTATTCAACAATATGAGTAGCGGTGTTGGGGTTTATGAAGCAAGAGATGA
>CAZENC010000554.1:0-2155 GCA_964513115.1 uncultured Desulfobacteraceae bacterium
CCCTGGCCTCGGTTTTCGTGGTTTTTAAGTCCATGACGCTGTTAAACACCCAGGCTGTTCGGGGCTTGCGCCTTATCAAGCTTTTTGCCCTCATGCAGTTTCTGCCTCAAACCTTTAACCTGCTTTTCTTAATCGCCGTCGGCCTTCTATGGCCCGCCGGTGATGCGCCTGTCTATGCCGTGCTGTTCGGTTTTGCCATGACCGGCATCATAGGCTGGATCATAATGGAATACGCCTTTAAAAAAAGGATGCAATCACACGATACGGTCCATTCCGTATCCCGCCGTACCATCCTTTCTATTTCCCTGCCCATGCTTATGTCCGCCACCATGATGTTTCTTATCGCCCAAACAGGTGTTATCATGCTGGGCATGTTCCGCTCCGAAGCAGAGGTGGGCTATTATGCCATTGCCGTCAAGCTCGCCACCCTTACAGCCTTTGTACTCCAAGCGATAAATACCATGGCAGGGCCAAAATTCTCCGAACTGTTCCATTTGAATAAACTTGATGAGCTCTTTCATGTTGCCAAGAAATCGGCAAAACTGATTTTTTTCACCACATCGCCTATACTTATTGGATTTTTAGTGCTGGGAAAACCCATCCTCAGCATAGTTTTCGGCCGTGAATTCTCCATTGCCTATCCGGCCCTGGTGCTGTTGGTCATCGGCCAGTTCGTTAATTCGATTTCAGGCTCATCCGGAATATTTATGAATATGACCGGCAATCAAATCGTTTTTAGGAATATTATGATCATTGCCGCAGGCCTCAATATCGGCCTCAACCTTCTGCTCACCCCTCATTTCGGCATGAATGGTACAGCAATCGCAGCCATGATCAGTCTATGCTTCTGGAATATAACCACACTTGCATATATAAAAATTAAATTTGGAAAAACTACAGGATATTTCCCGATAGTTGCGCATTAATAAGCTCTTACTTAAGGAGCCGATGAGCTTCTTTTGTTCATTCTGGAAAAGAGGTGTGCCCTTTGTTAGGTCCGGGAAAATGAATTTGTAAAATACTATAAACGTTTCTTTTAAACTGATATTTCATTTATCGCCCTTAATAACAACAAGCTGGTCGCCGAATCCAGCAGTCACCCTGAAAAAGTTGTACAAGGTGCTGGGCATCCCATCAATTTAGATTGGAGAAAAAGGAATGCTCAAAAGGTTAATTAAAACAGTTTCAATTAAGAATTGCTTTCTTATAGGCAAAGCTGGCAAGACTTTAAACCTTCGACTTAAAGAACCGATTTTCATAGTAGGAACTGGTCGATGTGGAACAACCTTGCTCGTTCGTATACTACGTTCCAATTCAGATATTTCAGTTTTTCCAGGTGAAGCAAATGAACTCTGGCATCCAAAACTGTTTCCTTTTGAGAAAGCGCAAATAGAATCACCACCAATAGAAATTGATCCTAAGTCTTTTACGGCATTGTCAGTTGAGCATTGGCCTGCTAATCATTCTGAAAGGATTAAGCAAACATTCAATGGGTTTCACTTAATGGTCGGGAATAGTAAAACTCTTATTGTCAAAAGTGCAATGATTTCGTTTATGATGTCGCAAATAAAAACTATTTTCCCTGGCGCAAAATATATCCATATATATCGATACGGGCCATCCGTTATAGAATCGTACTTCAAAAAGAATTTCGGGAAGTATTCAAAGTACAGTTACACAGAATATGAATACTACCGAGCATGCGCCAAATATTGGAATAGCTGTATCCTTAATATTGAACAGGAAAGAATATCTTTGTCGTTAGCTGAAAAGGCATCTTTTTTCGAATTTAGCTATGAAGATTTTTGTAATGATCCAGAAGGTATATTGCAAGGTTTTTCTAATTTTCTTAATGTGGATTATGCAAAATTCACTTTCGATTTATCAAGCGTCAGAAATACCAATTTTAAAGTGAATAGTGTGTATAAAGACAAACTGAAACATTTAATCGATGATGAGATATATCCTGCAATGAAATTAAAAGGATATATATCGTGAAAGTCCGGCCAACAAGGCACCGCACCTGCCGCTATGGAGCGTAGCGGAATAGTGACAGGTTGACTTGGTCGTTCGGCAGTCGGGCAACCCGAAAACAGATTGAAAGTTCAAAATCAATAATAAGATAAATGCTATGCGTTATATAGATAAAATAGTA
>CAZENC010000555.1:0-2148 GCA_964513115.1 uncultured Desulfobacteraceae bacterium
GCCACATTATCATTGATGAGTGCCATCGAAGCGCATGGGGCAAATGGAGCATCGTGTTAACAAGAAACCCTGATGCCGTTCAGATAGGGCTTACCGCGACCCCTCGCCATTGGGAAGGTGGGGTGGAGGAAGAACGCAAAGAAGATGAAGAAATCACAGCCGATAATCTCCAATACTTTGGCGAACCGGCCTATGAATATGATATGGCACAGGGGATCGAGGACGGCTACCTACCTGCCTGTGAGGTCATCAGGAGGATGACAGATTTAGATGAAAAGGGGATAACGCGCGAAGATATTGAGCGTTTAGGGGCGAAGGATGCCGTTACAGGACAGCCTCTATCGGTTGCAGATGCCAGGGGATACTATGAAGCGCCATCCTTCGAAGCTGCTATCCAGTTGCCTGATAGGGTTAGGGCCTGGTGCAAAGATCTCTTTGAGATGCTCCTTCAAACAGGCGGCCCTCATCAGAAGACCGTGATTTTCTGCGTTCGTGACACCCATGCCGATGCCGTTGCAGCAGAGATGAATAATCTTTATGCTGAGTGGTGCGCCACAGAGGGGCAAAAAAGATGGGAGCCTTATGCCTTCAAATGCACCGCAGCTGTCGGCGGCAGCCACTATATCGCGGATTTGCGAGGCTCAGAGCGGAGCCACGTTGTCGCCACTACCGTTGATCTCATAACCACCGGCGTTGACGTGCCGATACTTCGCAACGTCGTTTTCTTCAAATATGTCCGTTCCCCTATTTCCTTTCAGCAGATGATGGGGAGGGGATCAAGAATTCATCTGCCTACCAATAAGTTGATGTTCCGCGTCTATGACTATACAAACGCCACCCGCCTTTTGGGAAAGGATTTCATTACAAGACCTACCCCGCCCCGCCCGCCGGGACCACCTCCCCCGCCTGAAAAGGTAATCCGTGTGGAGGGATTTGATGTCCACGTAAATCCTGCCGGAACGTATATTGTTATCGAGAAAAAAGGAAGATTAGGAATGGTTACGGTAGAGGAATACAAACAAAACCTTGCTGAACATTTAGTTGGAGAGGCTAAGACCTTTGACGAGTTTCGTCACCAGTGGATCAACACGCAGGATCGAAAGAGGCTGATAGACGCTCTTCCTGATGATGGGCAGGGGATAAGATTGCTTCGGGAACTCTTGAACCGCAAAGAACATGACCTCTTTGACGTGCTGGCAGAGGTTGGATTTGGTGTGGCTCCAAAGAGCCGTAAGGAAAGGGTAGAAGCGCTCCACTACAAACACGGTGATTGGTTTAATAGCCTACCTAAGAAAACAGCGAACACATTGCTTGCCCTTGCCAGGCAATTTGAAAAGGGTGGAACCGACGAGTTAGAAAATCCGCATGTGTTCAATGTCCCTGATGTGGTCAAAGCAGGTGGTCTGGAGGCCCTAAAAATTCTCGGCGATCCTAAAAAAATCATTAATGAGACTAAAGAGAGATTGTTTGCAGCATGAATGAGAAATATTCCCTTCCAGAAGGTTGGTGTTGGGTAAGGTTGGGGGAGGTATGTAAATTACTGCCGTCGAAATCAATCGCAGCGGATGGTGATACTAAAGTTCAAGCTATAACGACAGCTTGCTTGACTGAATCTGGTTTTAAACCATCAGGTGTGAAACCTACTCAAATGTATAAAAGTGATGCAGCTCTATGTATTGTATCTCCTGGTGAGATTCTAGTTGCAAGAAGCAATACTTTAGACTTGGTTGGACGTGTTGCTATGTTTTCAGGCAAACCGGAAGGAGTTGTAGCAACGGATCTGACCATCCGTATCTGGCCAAGCAATATCATGCTATCTCCGTTTTTGGCAGCCTTTCTATCATTTCTATATATAAATGGTTATTGGAAGGACCGTGCCAGTGGGGCAAGTGGTTCTATGAAGAAAATCACACGAGCACAAATCAACGATACTAAAGTTCCCCTTGCTCCCATAATCGAGCAACGCCGTATCGCTTCAAAGCTTCAAGAAATGATACAAGAGGTGGAGCGTGCCCAAACTGCCTGCGAGAAGCAGTTAGAAGCAGCCAAGGCCCTCCCCGCCGCCTATCTGCGAAAGGTCTTTGAGAGCGAAGAGGCAAAGAAGTGGGATAGGAAGAGGTTGGGAGAGGTATTGGAAGTTATTGAAAG
>CAZENC010000556.1:0-2142 GCA_964513115.1 uncultured Desulfobacteraceae bacterium
TGACTAATGGCAACTGTTTTGCTCAAGTTTTCAACGCGCTTATTATTCCTATTCTTTACTCCTCTAAAATTTTTTGCTCTTTCTTAATGGCCCGGACACAGTGGTTTTATGCGAAAAGATCTGACGAGAGCCAGGAGTTGATTTGACCCTGACCGGGATCTCCACAAGTTCAAAACCCATATCGAGTATATGGTGCACGATCTTCTTCTCAACCATCCAGACCATCCCTCTCCTCATACAACATGATCCCGTCCTTAAAATAGCCATTTTACATCGATACGGATTTATGATCAAATATAGTACAAAAATCATTCCCTGTCTCAATCTTAAAACAGCCAAAAATCAGGTTCAAACTCTATGACTGCGAGCTGTCTTTGGAGTAAAGATGAAACAAAACGCATCCAAGGCTATGGTTAGAGAGCTCATGACTGAATTTGCCAATCTGACCGGACTTTCACCAACCGGATGCGTCCCTTCAAGGCGCTATTTGTGGACCGATGCGTTTGCGGTTTCCAATTTCCTGGAGCTTTTCAACCAAACGAGGAATGAAAAATATAAGGAATTCGCATTGCGCCTTGTTGATCAGGTTCACAGCATACTTGGCCGGCACCGTGATGACGACCCACGAACCGGCTGGATCAGCGGCCTGGATGAGCAGGATGGTAGAATGTCTCCTACAACTGAAACTTGCTGCTGATTACCGTCTTGCATTTCGGGAGTTGGGATTATCTATTGGATTAAAGGCTGTTGAAAAATTGCGAAGATGGATTGCGCAAAATACGGGCCTTTTCCCTAAAAAAGATGCATTGGATCTTAAGATTGAAAGCCTGATGCAGTATTCGCCGTTGAGTGAGATGATTGAGACGTTTTGGCTTGAGGGCACAAACAGAGAAGCCAACAGCTGGATGGCACACCGTGATATCAATATGGTGATGTTGGCAGCCAGCCTGGCCCCTGATGGATATCTTATTCTTTAAATTTTGAAATTTGGCTGTAATTTAAACAATAATATCTTTGATTTTATGGATTTCATATGCGCATTGGAATGCAGGTGTGGGGATCAGATGGTGATATACGACCCATGCTGGCACTCGGCAAGGGTTTAATAACATCAGGACATGAAGTTTCTATAGTTGTCACCAGCGTAGACGATAAGGACTACAGTGATTTGTGCCATGCCTTGGGGCTGAATTATCTGCGTGTCCCCCCACGATTAGGTGTAGACATAGAAAAGCTTATGGCCAAGACTGGCAGCTTGGATAACAACCTAGTCATGCTGAAGACGTTGCTCAATGGACTATTCTTCCCCTTTCTGAATGAAATGTACAAGGCTGCCACTGATTTATGCAGTGAAAGCGAATCGGTAATAGGACACTTTAGCACCTATCCTCTTAAAATAGCAGCCCTGAAGGCAAGATTGCCCTACGCTACTATTACCTACTGGCCTGGCATGGTGCCCTCCACCCAAAGGGTACCCGAGGGCTTGCCCGACTTGGGTCCCTGGTTTGCGCGACTGACATGGAAGCTTGTGCAGATAATACTGGATCTTCTTCTTAAGCGGCGGTTCAAAGAATTGTATCAACGTGAAGGCCTCGTGCTTCGGCATATTATACCTGATGCATGGTATTCGGACACGCTTAACCTTATCGCGGCCAGCCCAATGTTTTGGTACACACCATCCGACTGGGGAACAAAACATCGAGTATGTGGTTTTTTCAACATGCCCGAAAAAGCAGAGTCCTGGAACATGCCACCTAGCATGGAGGCATTCCTAAAAACAGGTAGTCCGCCAGTATATATCACGTTGGGGTCTTCCCAAAAGCTTGACCCTGAAGGCAGCATGGATTTGCTCGTGGCGGCTTGCCGCTATGTGGGTTGCAGGGCTATGATACAGACAGCCTCATCCCGTTTTTCAGCCGACACTCAGGAGGGCGATATCTACTTCACTGGCCCTTTGCCTCACAATCGTGTTTTCCAGCGATGTGCCGCAGTGGTGCATCATGGCGGCGCTGGTACTACGCAATCAGCTACGCGTGCGGGGCTGCCTTCGGTGGTTATCGCATTCGCTGACGAGCAGGTGTCGTGGGGAAATGCTCTTAGGAGAATAGGGGTGGCAGATAAGCCATTGCGCTATAAGAAGGC
>CAZENC010000557.1:0-2127 GCA_964513115.1 uncultured Desulfobacteraceae bacterium
ATCGTTGTTCAGATGGTTCTTTGGAAAGGCCGTTAATGCTTTTAAGACAACCGGACCGCTCCGTGCATCAGGGACACTCACGGCAAATAATAGAAAAATACTTATGATGATCCACAGGCTTTTTTTCATGACAACCCCCTCCTTTGTTTTTGAGGTTTAATTTAAGATGAACGCCCTTTAATATTCCAATCTGATTAAAAACCTCCGTTACTTAGGATACGTCCCTTATATCACCCCCTTCCCTAACCTTTAATCAAATATCCCCTTACCTGTTCAAATCATATTAGAATTGATGATTTAGACAGAAAGATCATACCAAGGCAGAGCAAAACCCATACCCCCCCATCAGCAGTCTTTTTTGAGACCTTTCAATAAGATCCGAACATAAGTATCCGCAAGTTCCTCTGCCGATTCCTTACGATCATAGTCAAACCAGTAAAAGGTCCAACTGCACATCCCCAGTGCGGCAAAGGCGGCGAAGGTCTTATTTGTTCTCCTGATCTTACCCATAGCTTCCATTTCTGAAAGGGCATCCCGGATTAGATTAAGCACTCTTCTCCAGACGCTCTTTATTTTTTTCTGGTGTGCTGGTTTTAGCTTTCTGTTTTCGTGGACGAGTACCCTTGCTGCGGCATCAGCGGTCATAGATTTTTTAGTGTAGTTTTTTATGAAAAAGGCGATTCTCTCCTCAGGATCCGGGATTCTTTCTGCTGCATCAAGCATCGGTATCAAATTATTTTTTAGATGCCGCTCGTGAATGAAAAACAGCAGGTCTTCTTTGCTGCTGAAATAGTGGTATAAGCCGGCTTTGGAAAGGCCCAAGGCCTTGGCGATCCGTGATAGCGGGGTCTGATCATAGCCGTCAGCGGTGAACAACTCTAAAGCTGTATCGCAAATTTCCTCCAATTTATTTATCTTCTTCATAGAACCTACCTGCCGGACGGTTGTTTTTATAGATTAAAAGATAAATACCTTTTTCCCGTGGATGTCAAGAAATTTTTTTCCCAAAAATCCGACATTGTTTTAAGCGGACCATTAGATTTTAGCAAAGCTCAAGCAGAATCCCCCGCGGCTTGCCGCGGGGACTTTCACTCTCTTTTTCTAATGCGTTTGAGGAAGACATTTCTCTTCCTCCCCGTAAGGATTCCTTGATAGCACATGATAGGCTAGGGGTGGTCTGGCTGCCGTATTTGCTCCCGGAGGGCGAGGTGAATTATTTTTCCTGTAGGAGTTTTTGGCATTTCTTTCTCTTTTGTAAACTCAATGGTCTTTTTTGTCCTCATCCAGGAGTTTTATTCGATGAACGCCTCATTTTCAGTAATCGTTTGGAGCTACCGACCTGGAATTTCCATAGCATATGTTTTTCTGAGTTCCGGACGTAATGTCAAGCGTATACCCCCACAAGGGAACGAGCCTATATTTTCAAATAGTTATTCTCGATAGCCTTTACCAAATTAGTCATGGCTGTATAAGAAGGCACAGGGATACCCATTTCCAGTGCGTATTCCACGACTTTTCCACCCAAAAAATCAATTTCAGTAGGGGTCTTGTTGGCAATATCGTGGCACATTGAATCTTTATGAACACCCACCTTCTCCAGATAAGCTAATGCCTGTTCAAGATAATCCTCTCCCAGGTCATAACCCTTTGCCTTAGCCACTGCAAGCACCTCCTTAAAGCAAGCTTCCGCTATTTCTCTGGTCGGCGGGAAATCCAAAGCTCCTTTTATGGTCTTGTCTGTGACAGCACAAATGGATGCCATGGTGCATTTCATAATCATCTTTTTCCAAACATATAACTTGATGTCATCAACGAACTCAGTGTCCAAGCCCCCCTCCGTAAGCAATTGAGCTAACTGGATTCCGAGTTCTCGGTTTTCTTGCGCTAAGCTTCCCAGATGATTCGGCTTATTGAAAAACGCAGCTTCCACCTGACCCAGGCCCTTCAACGAGACACCATAATTGAGAGACATTCGGAACGCGGCGTCTGCACCGAATCTCTCAGCAATAAAATCTTCTGTTCCCAGGCCATTATGGGTACTGACGATTTTTGTTCCTGGTTTAAATACCGCCTTTAATTCATCCAAGACCTGAGGGAGGTGGAAGGTTTTGGTCGATAGAAAGATGA
>CAZENC010000558.1:0-2114 GCA_964513115.1 uncultured Desulfobacteraceae bacterium
ACAGGACTTCCCCCGTCATGACAAGAGAACTTATTTATACGGGTATCACCAGGGCTAAAAAAAGCGTTGCAGTCTGGGGAAGGGAACCTGTCTTTCTTGAGGGAATACAACAACGGACCTTCCGGGCATCAGGCCTGCGTGATGCTCTCAGGTATTAAGGACCGCAGATACATGGACTAACGAAATATCTGAATCCTTAAGCACGCTCGAAAAGCGCCTGATTGCCCTTGCTGTCACGGAAAACGGGTGGCCTATTCCTATTGCGCGCCCGTATTTAAGGGCATGCATCTTGAGCTTTAGCAATTGTGAAAGAATGTCTGCCTCATTATGTACATTGTCCAGAAAGATGTTTCTGGAGGCGGCAGCCATATGAAATCCTCTGGCGGTCTTGTATGCAATGGATCGGCTCGATGTGAGGCTATCCACAAAAAAGAGACCGCTTTTTTCCACCACCTTGAGAGTTTCCCTTATCTCCCTTTCGGACGAAGTGAACCTTGAACCCATATGGTTGTTGACCCCTACTGCAAATGGCACGTGTGCAATATTCCTATCAACAACCCTGGCAATCTTCCCGGCACCATCTCCCACATAAAGGGCCCCTGGGCCTGGATCAAGACGGGAATTATAAGGTTCCATGGGTTGGTGAAGCATGATTTCATGCCCGTGGCGGTGTATTTCAAGGGCTAGATCATGAGAATATGAAAGCCGGGGCAGGATGGAATAGGTAATGGGTTCCTCCAGTTCAAGAAACTGCCTTGCACGGCATACACTGCACCCGATATCATCGATGATAAGGGCTATTTGCGGACGAAAAATCTTCCTTTTCTCGCTTTTCCCATAGGCCTGTGAAAAGCCGTTCAAACCGAAAAGACTTCCCAAAAAGAAAGAGGAGCTTTTGATCAAAAAATTCCTTCGATCCATATCTCTCCGTCCATAGGCAAACGGCCTTTTTCATGAAAAAATCTAATATCATTTTTATACTCTATATAGGGGTATAAATCAAGAAAAAATACAATATATTGTGTAGATCCACAAAATAATCCCATTCCCTGGAGGGAGCTCACAATCAAATGCCTGGGAAGGTCTTATGCTGTGGTGGCTTTTATAAGGTACCCAAAAATGAAATTTCCCCAATAATACCAGTTTTGCACTGGTCTTTTACAGGGTACAAATCTGGCCTTGATTTTTATCCAATTTCCAGCATAATCATACTCAATTCTAAAAATCATTTTCTCACTCATTTCAGATACTCCGGAGTTCAGGTCACGTTATGGACAAACACCTCAGAATGTGCCTGCCCTGCTCCTGACAGGGCATTATCAGTTCTGTTGGGAGTTCATTATTGCTTAAAAGAATTGATTTGATAGCGGGGATTGCATTTGGCTAAAAAGATTCAATTCCAGAAATGGCTATACTTATGTCCTTAACCGTGAACCGGCTGGTGTTCGCAGTCCCATCGATGAACATTAAGGTCAAGGGGGAGGTTTTTATACTGATTGGTATAGATATACTGTTTAAGCCATCGGCGAAACAAAGGAGTTGTTCTGTTCCAAATTAAAAATTCTTCACATATTTGCTAAATACAATAATATATTGACAAAAGGCAGACAATAGCTTATATTTATCAAATGAAATATCTAAACTGGAGTCATGAAAAAAACGAAATATTGAAGGCTAAGCGAGGGATTTCCTTTGAGGAAATTGCCTTTCTAATCGAATCAGGGGGGATACTCGGAATTGAGGAAAATCCAGGACGATCTAATCAAAAAATATATATTCTGGAAATTGAAAACTATGCCTTTATTGTACCTTTTGTGGAAAAAGATAATGAAATTTTTCTTAAAACAGCCTTTCCGAGCCGGAAATATACAAAACGTTATGGTTTAAAGGGGGAGTAATGAATAAAATTAATAAAAAGGCATTTGAGCCGATTGATAAGGAAGAAAGAGATTTGATGGAATCGATCGAGAATGATGAGTGGCGTTCGGTTAAAAATATCGAGAAAGAGAAAGAAAAAGCTATAGCGTCAGCCCGAAACACTTTAAAAAAAGATAAACGCATCAATCTCCGTTTGACTCAAAAGGATTATCATCAAATTCAGGTAAAGGCCATTG
>CAZENC010000559.1:0-1898 GCA_964513115.1 uncultured Desulfobacteraceae bacterium
GACACGGTAGTTGTCGGTGCGTGGTACGACAATACCTACAAAGGCTCGGCGTATATCTTTGAAAAACCTGGTTTCGGCTGGTTGGGACTCCTGACCGAGACGGTCAAACTTACGGCTAGTGACGGTGAAGCGTTTGACTATTTCGGTATCTCCGTTGCCATCAATGGAGACACGGCAGTGGTCGGAGCACGTGGCGACGACAGCAGCAAAGGCTCGGCCTATGTCTTTGAGCTCGACACGGACCCCCCGAACGTGCCTGTTGTAACAGGAGATACACCCAATAAAAACCCGACCCCGACCTGGACCTGGAGCTCAGGTGGTGGAGGCGGAAGCGGGTGGTTCCGCTACAGGCTTGACAATCCTGATTTGAGTTCTCAGTCTGAAACCACTGACACCTCATTTACACCCTCATCAGTATTATCTGAAGGGGAGGGAATAGTCCACACCCTGTATGTTCAGGAGAGGGATGCTGCGGAAAACTGGTCGGATTCCGGAAGCTTCACCATTGAGATAGACAGCGCCAGGCCCTGTTCCGAGGCCTCATCCCCGTCTGCTGCAACTGAACTTAATACGACCTTTGATATAAACTACACCTGGGATGATGTTTATGATGACGGCACAATCTGTGGAGAGGCATCTTCCGGGAGCGGCGTGGCACAAGTTGATCTTTATGTCATGGGGCCTGGTGAATCCAGCTATACCCTGACAGACACGGACAATGAAGGATCCATTGACGGACTTTTCCAGTACACAGTTACGACTGAGGGGGTTTATCGCTTCAAGACCATTGCCACTGACAGGGCGGGTAATGAGGAATACAAGGAATCCGCGATTTATGACACAGAGACCATTTACGCCTCAGAGTTTGCAGGATATGCCATTTTGGCGGTGGGAGAAATTGCTGGTGATCCAATCGGGCTGATCAGTCATACCTTGACAGCGAACAATGTTTACCGGCACCTTTTCAACCGCAAGTTCACGTTTGTGGACGACCCCGAAGACCCCCTTGATTTTATCAAGTACTTTAACCCGTATAGTGAAGTTCAGACCGGGGAGGATGATTACAGTGAAGGGGGAACCATCAGTTACTGGACTGCCATGCAAAACGCCGTTCAACAGTGGGCACTTAACAAGATGACGGTTCTGCCGGGCCCTCTGTACATTATTTTGGTGAATCACGGATCAACGGACAGGTTTTATCTGAAGCCACCTGCCTTTTTTACTGCACAGGAATTAGACGGATGGCTTGACAATTTGGAGGCAGGTCTTGCTGCTGAAGGCATTGATGAAAACATAGTGATCATTCTCGGGACCTGTTATTCGGCAAGCTTTATCAATGATCTATCAGAGGAAGGGAAAAATCGGATTATTGTAGCCAGTACGGCTTCTGATGAGCCTTCCTACCGTGGTCCCATGGAGCCCGGTGGTGTCCGGGACGGAGAGTTTTTTATAACCGCGCTTTTTGATCAGTTAGGTGTAGGATGGGATCTTAAGACCAGTTTTGAGCGTGCGGTTCAGAGTACCGAGATCCACACTGACAGCGGATTATGCAATAGTCCCGGCCCTTATTTTGACACGGCCATGCAGCACCCGCATTTGGATGATGACGCAGACAGCCAGGGTAGCAACAGCCTTATCCCCGGCGGTGACGGTGATATGGCTGAGACCATTTATTTAGGATGGGGAACTGCTGCGGCCGACCCGGTGGTAGTAACAGAGGTTGGTAAGGACCCGGAAACACCCATTACCGGCAACACTGCCACGTTATGGGCAACGGTAAGTGATAAAGACAGTACATCCAGTGTATGGGTTGAGATCAGGGAGCCTGGAATGGTCTTAGAAGGAGGAGGGGAGAATCAACAGATTGTTGATCTTACTGAGTTTGAACTGACTTGGAA
>CAZENC010000559.1:1908-2114 GCA_964513115.1 uncultured Desulfobacteraceae bacterium
TTTTATGCCAGAGACAACACGGGCATCATATCACCGTTTAAAAAGACTTATCTGTACAAATCCACAAGCGTCAATGATCCACCCGGTGCCTTTAATCTTCTGGCGCCAGCGAATCATTCTAACACGACCACCACGACAGGTCTTGGGGCCGGCTGGGAGGTTTCAGTAGATCCTGACGGTGATAATGTGACCTACACCCTGGAAAT
>CAZENC010000560.1:0-2110 GCA_964513115.1 uncultured Desulfobacteraceae bacterium
TCCAGGCAACCGGCACTTAGTATGGCCGAATTCATGATGTGCATTTGTCCGAAGACATGGTTGAAGGGCAGGAAGCATAAACTTCTATCGTTTTCAGTGGAACGTTCATTAAAGACTACAGTGTGTATGGCGGCGTTTATATTCTCATGGCTGAGCAAGACCCCTTTGGGAATTCCCGTTGTGCCCCCTGTATAGAGGATGGCAGCAGTATCAGCCCGGTCTCTATCAAGGGCATTGAAACTCTCCGATCCCTTTTCCAGTAGTTGCTGGAAATTCATGTCCCCTTGCGGGCTGATGATTTTTTCCAGACATTCATCCCGCTTCAACTCGACCAATTCATCTAATGTTTCATCAGAAGTGAAAATGATTTTAGGCTTTGAGTGGTTGATCAAAAGAGATAATTCATCACCTTTGACCACGCTGGACAGGGTCACGGCCACAGCACCGGCCTTGAGCAAACCGAAGTAGAAGGCAATCCAATCCCTGGAATTCGGTGCACAAAGACCGATGTGATCTCCGGGTTTAATGCCAAACTTGATAAGTGCTGTGGCCACACGGTTGGATAGAGCGTTAAACTGAACATAGCTGGTTTCGGACATGTCTTCGCTCACGACAGGCCGATGGGGAAAGTAGAGTGCGGATCGTTCCAGATTTTTTGCGATATTCATTTTCAACCCCCTATTACTTTGTCAGAGAATGAATATAAGACGCAATTTTTGAAAAAGTTTAGTGTGATACCTGTTGATTTCCTCAATAGATTCTTCTAACTTTTTTGACTTCATCTGTCAAGACGTCCCGGGGCACCGATTGCGGCAATGATTTCATGCTGTTTAGCTCGGTTTCGGGTGACGACCACCCGCCTCTTTTACCATATTTTGCCCCACTAACAGAACACTCGGTGGTTGCTCTTAGCCAGAAACCATTCCAAAATCCTCCAGGCGGACGGCATGACCGGGAGGAGCAACAAGGAATTCATGGTCCCATGGGCCGTTACATATCTTTCTAAGAAATTCGGGTGTCCCCTTAATTTCTTGATAGTAGAGGTCGAGTCTCTTTGCAGCCATCCTGGAGAATTCGCGGTACTTCTCCTGGTTCTGACAGCCCATGTCAATGAAGGCGAGGCGCCTGTAATGCTCAAGCATCCGCTTCATAACCCGTTCAGCACGCTTCTTACCATATCGCTCTTCCATCCTCTTCAACTCGTCTAAAAGGGTAATGCCCGCATCTATCCAACCTTTAGAAAGAAAGTAGGTACCCGGCTCTTGTTCCATTTCTTTCTTATACTCCCCCCGGGAGCCGAGGAAAATAGAGATACAGTCGTCTTGGCGGGGAATGACCAAAGTGCTATGGGCAGCCTTGAGGCCTATCACCCCCAAGGAACACAATCCATACCCAAGAATTATGGTTTCCGTATGGGGCGTGATTTCATCTATCATCACCTGCAGGCCGCATCGCAATTTGTCCGGATGGAGATGGAGCCCGGACTCAATAACAATAGATTCCATGTCGGATGGCAACATCTGCTGCATTTCTCCGATCACAGTCCTGCAGGCAATGATTGTGGCCCGTCCGTGACTCACTTATATACACCATATTCCTTGGTGAAATCGATCATGGCGTGCAGGGTATCCGCTTTTCCTTGATCCATACCGGTTCCGGTGGCCATGATAAAACCGCCGCCCTTCCCGGCTACATCGATAAGGTTCTTGCAGTACACCTTCATCTGCTCGGGAGTGCTGGTGAGGATTAATCCGGCCGGAATGTTCCCACCGATGCAGATCTTGTCCCCAATGGTCTTCTTAGCATTGGCCATGTCGGTGCGATCAAATATCCAAAAACAAGAGGCCTTGGGAAGTTCCTTGAGATATTTAAGCCGCGTGTTGTAGCTTCCTTCGCAGAACAAGAAGGGCATGCATCCTTCGCTGGCTAGGCCGAGGATGAGCGCTTTCAGTTGAGGCCAGTAGAATGTCCGGAACTGCTCGTCGGACATGAACCCGTCAGCCCCCTTGTGCATGGGAATAAACACCATGGGATTCCCCGACATGGTCGCCATGCCCACGCCCTGTTTTATTTGCAGGGGAAGGATTCTTTCCATGGCCTTCAAAACCAT
>CAZENC010000561.1:0-2105 GCA_964513115.1 uncultured Desulfobacteraceae bacterium
CTTACTGGGGGATACTCGTTTTGTTTAATGTTGTGTTTTTTGTGGCGGCGTTTGCGGGTTTCATGAGATATGATGTGCGCTAAGGAAAGCCGAACTATTGAGCTTGAACAGGAAGGAGAAAGACGTTCTTTCGAACCAATAATGGATCCTGTTAGACTGATTAGTCGAGTCTCCGGAGGGCTTAAGCAATAACCAATAGGCCGGGCACTTTAGCTCTGCCTTTTACTGTCACTGTTTCAAGGTGAAGAACAATTATGAAAAGTCCAGTTACAAAATCAGCCGCGGCGACATTGATAATTACAGCGGCGCTTATCGCCGTACATCAGTTCAACGGCTCACTCGAGAGAGCAATTTTATCCGGAATCAATTTGCCGGGAAATGTCCGGAAATGCAAAACCTTAACGTGGAAAATTAACCTTCTGGATAAGGCGACGATTCTCCGGTGCATGGCCCTTGAATCATATTACGTAAGAGTTGTATGGTCGAGTGGAAAGGTTTGGCTTTTAGATCGTCGCAAGAAACAACTTATCATGATGAATCCTGCGAAGAAAACAGCAAAGATGATTGTCATAGAAAGGATGGATTCCCGCTTCCGCGGGAATGACAGTGTGGCGTAAGAACTAATTCCAATTAGTGTAGGTGAATATTATGAATGCCAAATTTTTTGATAACTGGACGAATCAGCTTCGCAAGGGTGTGCTGGAGCTTTGCATTTTGAACGATATCCGGAACCGGAAGATGTACGGATATGAGATTGTCAGGCGGCTTCGCAAAATAGAAGGACTGATTATCAGCGAAGGTGCAATATATCCCATCCTCAGCCGACTAAAACGCCAGGGCCTGGTAGAGACTTCCATGAAGGAATCACCGGATGGCCCGGCGAGAAAATACTATAAGCTCACAAAGCAGGGCGAAGAGATGGTCTCTCAAATGAACGCCTACTGGCAGGCTATTAGCGGTGCAACAGATTCTATCGAAAAGGGGTAAATTATGATTACATTAAGCAAAAGTGCAAAGAAAAGTCTGGAGGATTATCTTCGGCAGGCAAGGGCGTACTTACGCGGCTCGAAATCTGTGGACGCAAATGAGGTTGAACAAAATATAGCCGAACACATAGAAAATGAGCTCGAAGGCGCGGCCGAGCCGGTTTCCCGTGATGTGCTCGACGCCGTTCTCAAAAAACTCGGCAGTCCCCAACAGTGGGTTCCCGAGGAAGAACTTCCCTGGTGGCGAAAGATAATCTTGAGGCTTCGAAGCGGCCCGGAAGATTGGAGGTTGGCATATTTGTCCTTAGGCCTACTGGTGGTGGGATTCTTGCTCCTGCCCTACGCTCCGGCCGGTATAGTGTTGATACTGGCCAGCTTCCTTGTCTCGCGGGCAGCATTATCAGAGGCGGTTGATCCCAATGAGCTAAAGGCCCAGAAATGGCTCATGTATCCGTCTTTGATTATTGTGTATGTATTCGTGCTGCTGGTGTTATTAGCGTGGCCTGTGGGATTGCTGTTCTCTTTGGCAGAAGGATATGAGCGTGACTTTAGGGAATCATACTACCGTTTTTCTAACGAGACTGACTACTGGTTTATGGCTGTGTCGGTTATTGTAGCTGGATTGGGTTTTTGGTGGAGTATTCTGGCAATCGTGCTTTTGAAACCGCGTAGGCTATTGCAGGTAATCTTCAGGCCGTTTGCCGAGAAGGTAAAATCTAAATGGGCACTTCGTCTATTGCTGATTGGCTTAGCGCTGATGATACTGTCTGCGGCTATGGGTATTGTTTACCATCAGGGCTTCATTTGAGTCCGGTCGGGTCGAGCTTTACCGCCCGGCAGATGCTGTTAGTATTAATATGGCATCTTCCCAGCCATCGGGTGTCGAGAAGGATTCGATGCCGGTATTTGGAAAACTACCAATAGAAACTGAATCGCCGGTTTTTGGGTCCACCCAGGATGCGTTAATTTTGTCTCCAGCGGTAATCTTATTCATATTGATCGAGAAGTTTGTCTTGTCGCCTAAATACACCATGATCCATTTGCCGTCTTTATGCCGGGCAGCAAGGTTCAAAATTTTACCGCCGGTTTGGCCGCCGGTTGCAAAAATCGATTGATCCG
>CAZENC010000562.1:0-2102 GCA_964513115.1 uncultured Desulfobacteraceae bacterium
TAAGGAAGGATTGTTTTACCTATGGACTCCAAACGAGGTCAAAAAGAATCTGGGAGAAAAACTAGGCAGACTCTTCTGCCGTTTCTACGAGATTACCGATGCGGGCAACTTTGAGGATGGCCACAGTATTCCCCATATCCCAGTGGATCCCGAGATCTTTGCGAACAAGGAAGGTATGGGCCTTAAAAAATTGGAAAGTCTTTTGGAAGAAGCCAGAGCACAGCTCTTTGTGGCCCGGAAAAAACGAGTTCACCCTTTGAAAGACGACAAAATTCTCACCTCCTGGAATGGCCTCATGATTGCTGCCTTTGCCAAAGGTTATCAAGTCTTTGGTGACCGGGCATATTCGGACGCAGCCGGTAAGGCCGTTGACTTTATCATGAAAAATCTCAGGACGACCGATGGCAGGCTTCTACGGCGTTACAGGCAAGGTGAGGCGGCATATCCTGGATACTTAGATGACTATGCGTTTCTGGTCTGGGGACTTATTGAATTATATGAGGCCACTTTTGATGTTTCCTGTCTTGAGGAAGCCATTGCCCTGAATCAGGCGATGCTTGACATGTTCTGGGATAAAAAGGGGGGAGGACTTTATTTTACGGGGAAAGGGAATGAGACCCTTATCACCCGCAACAAAGAGATATACGATGGGGCTCTTCCTTCGGGCAATTCTGTAGCGGCTCTGAACTTTTTGCGTCTTGGCCGGATTACCGGAAATCCTGGTTTAGAGCAAAAGGCTGAACAACTGACAGGGGCTTTTTCAAAAGAGGTCGCATCCATTCCTATGGCTTATACCCAGCTATTGGTCGCACTTGATTTCATGTTCGGTCCGACTCAAGAGATTGTCATTGCCGGAGATCCGTCACTTGAGACTACTCAGGCCATGGTGAAAGCCGTTCGGAAAAGCTTTATACCCAACAAGATTGTGCTGCTATATCCTGATGGGTCTGACGGACAAAGGCTTGAGGGTATATCGCCCTTTGTAAAAAACATGCATCCAATAAATGAAAAGCCCACAGCGTATGTATGTCAGCAATACGCCTGTAAAACGCCGATAACGGATGCGGTCCAATTGGAGAAAATCCTTGAGTGAGAAAAATAGTAACTGGTTCAAAGCTCCAGGTTCACAGTTCATTGGTTCTTTTCTGAACAGTAGACGATTAAATTCAGGTTTTTCCTGAGCCGGTTGAGTGGTCTTAGCATGGACAATGGTTCATGGCTCCGGGTTGAAACCGTGAACCCTGAACCTTGAACCTGACAACCTGGGTAGTTACGAAAAATATAGAGATCAGAATGCTGTGTGGTGTTTGTTGTTTCTGATTATGCCATAAAATATATTGGGTGGAAATATCATGTTTTACATAACTGAATCCTTTATAAGGCTTTTAATATTCTGGGGAGCGCTGCTTTTCTTTCTCTCTTTGGAAATTCTGATCCCGTACAGGCCCAGTTCTGTGTCCAAAGTTAAGCGTTGGATAAACAACCTCGCATTAACACTTTTTAACAGCATCCTGCTCAACCTGGTCTTTGCGTCCGCTATAGTGTTCACGGCAACATACGCGCAGGCGAATAAAATCGGGGTATTGAATATTGTCCAGGCCCCAACCTGGCTCAAGATCCTTGTCACGGTCGCATTCATGGATTTCATGCTCTATGTCTGGCATCTCCTGAATCACGAGGTGCCTCTTCTCTGGAGATTTCACCGGGTGCATCACAGCGACCCGAATATGGACGTATCAACAGCAACTCGATTTCATATTGGGGAGCTGGCCATTTCGGCAGTTATCAAGATATCCCTAATATTCTTCCTGGGCGCAAGCCCCATTGGTGTGCTGATATTTGAAAGCGCCTTGGTGCTTTGTGCACAGTTCCACCACAGCAGCCTGAAGATCCCAAAATCTTTCGAAACCCTATGGTGGATTTTATTTGTGCCTCCCTCCATGCACAGAATCCACCATTCCGTGATCATAAAAGAGAGGAATACCAACTACGGCACCATATTTTCACTCTGGGATCGTTTTTTGGGCACTCTCCTTGCTAACGTGGAACAGAAGAGGATCCGCATAGGGGTCGGCGCCTACCAGAAGCCGGATAAATTGAAT
>CAZENC010000563.1:0-2094 GCA_964513115.1 uncultured Desulfobacteraceae bacterium
AAGGCGCCGAGTCCTCCCTTGCCTGGCTGCTTTCGCTGATGACATTGCAGAAGCTCTATGCCGACGAGGTTCTTAAACAGTTATCGTCCCCGAAAGCCGAATAGGTAAAGGATCAGCTATGCATATCGCAATGCTCTCACCCATTGCCTGACGCACGCCGTCACGCTATTTTGGCCTCTGGGAAAGCGTGGCTTCACTCATGACCGAAAGGCTGGTAGCGTGCGGTCATGATGCCACCTTGATGCTTGTTGTACTTTGGTTGTAGGGATTATCCTCACACATCACAACCGCTAATCCGCCATGGCCGAAATTCAAAGTAAAGTTTCTTTTAAAAAGTCAAGTTTCATATTGACTGTTTGGTCATATGTGCCTATATGGGCATATTTATAAGTTATTGGTAATAAGATTTTATAATGATTTCAGCAAGAAAGAACCGATACTGTGATTGCCAATATAAAGAATAAAAGGTCGTGGATTCCTGCTTTCGCAGAATAACATTAATGGACAATCGGCTTTAATTAACCGAGATTGATATAAGGGAGGAGATATACAATGCTTAGTACTGCTAATGTGCCTGTAGAAAGGCTTAATAATGCAGAGCCTATAATAACTCCGACTTCTAACTGGTGGGAGGATGGTGTAACTTTTAACCCAGCCGCTTTTTTCTTAAAGTTAACTTCGGCAAATGCCCACAAGGAACTGCTTGGCAACAAATGTCTTGATGACCCTGGTGTTAAGGATGGCGTCGTGGCGGTACATTATCGCGCAAGACCTTCAAAAGACGCTAAAAATAGAACAATCAATCCATCATATTCTGGCCTTGCTATATTTAGTCCGGAGATGAAGCTTATACACAGGCACAAGGATCCGGTGATTAAGCCTGACGATGATGAATACCATTATGATCATCTCGGCATAGAGGATGGGAGGCTTCACTGTTTTGATGGTACTTATTACTATCTCTACTGCGGTGTCAGCAACTTAGGTAAATCAGACTCGGGTTGGCCCCTAAAGACTCAGCTTTGCCTTGCAAAGTCGAACAATCTGGTGAGTTGGGAAAAACTCGGGCCGTTAGAAGGTAATGTAAACACAGAGGAACACAACAACAAAGATGGCGTATTCTTTCCTGAAAAGATTGATGGCCATTATTTCATGCTGCACAGACCTTACTCAGGAATCAATTATTCGCAATATGCGATGGCACTGGCAATGAGCGAAAGCATTGATGGGCCATGGAATGATCTGGGTATAATTAAATATGGAAGACAAGATCTCAAAATTGCCAAACATGTATGGGTTGGGGCAAGCGCAGTCCCTATCGCTCTGGGCAATAAAAGATATCTCGTTTTTTATCACCGTGGATACTTCTTGAATTCTGGCCAGAAATGGTATGACCAGCATGCAGCTATTTTCAATTTTAACAGGTTTGACCCTGCTAGTCCCTCCCGCATAATTGAAAAATGTCTGGAGCGTATACTCGTCCCCGAAACCGTTTATGAAAAACAAACCGTGGCCGCCGACGGCGTAGCCAATGTTGTTTTTACATGTGGTTGCTATGAATACAAAGATTTTATATATATGATATACGGCGGAGCCGATTCCTGTACTCTTGCTGCAAGGGTCAAAAAAAACATTCTCTTGGCGGCACTTGAAAATTCAAAACAAAAACTAAAAAACTAGGGACAGCGGAGCAGCCGAAAAAGCCGCCATCAAGCGGGTGAGAGTCCTGCCATGCCAATTGCCCGATTCAGGCACGTAGCGATACCACAGTTCATGGTGGGTAACCGTAAGGGTTCGTCGTAACGATAAGGGTGAAGTAATGTTCGTGATTTATTCGAAATCGTTCACTCGGGCGTGGAATCTCTCTTTTGCCTGCATTCCCACAGCCACTTCTGTTACAATCCCGGCCGAAGGGCCTATCAATGAAATCGATCAACTCTCCTGGGAATAATTAGGGACGTGCCTTGACCACTATTATTGGCTATTTAGCCGTATTCGATTCTATGGGCTATTGTGCACGCTTTATCTCGGTGGCACCGACTAAAGCATAAAAAACAAATTTCGCTTGACAAAATAGCGGCAATTAACTATTTA
>CAZENC010000564.1:0-2093 GCA_964513115.1 uncultured Desulfobacteraceae bacterium
ACGTCGACAATTTCGCCTGGGGCAACGCGCGTGAGCGGAAAAAGGGTTATTGGAACAAAGAGCTTGAAGAGAAGTGGGGGGCGTTGACTCGAAAGCTGAAGGATCGAGACACAAGTTGCTATAACTGTCCTAAGGATTGCCATGCAGTAATTAACTACCCAGGACGGCAAAGATATGCCTTAAAATGCTTCAACAAACTTACCTATTTGATGGCGGCACATAAAGAGCTGAACTTTAATTATGACATCCTTGGTGTTACCCAGGATTATGGACTGGACGGATTCTCAACGCCGCAAGTTTTAGCCTTTGCCATTGAGCTTTACGAAGCCGGGATTTTAACTGACCAGGATATGCCGGGATTCCCGACCGACGTCGAGGGAAGATTTTTCTGGCTCATTGAAAAAATTGTTCGGCGGGAAGGGATTGGAGATGTTTTAGCCAATGGTGTTTATTGGGCAGCCCGTCAGATTGGTAAGGGCGCAGAAGAATTTGACCATAATACCACCAAAAAATTTGAGCAGGTGACCATCAAGCTGGGAAAGGTGAATCCCCCTTATTTCCTTATGATAGCCACCGGTGAGAAGATGAGTATCACCCAGATTGAAGGATCCTACCCCCAGGACCCCCTTCCTACCATGGAGGAGAGAGAAAAGTTTGCAAGAGACTGGGTCGCAGCTCCTGATGATACGTTTAAAAAAATGTTTTTGGAATGGGAAAAACGTAACGAACTACCGTTTGAAGCATCCTGCGCCATTTGTGATTGGAATGAAATAATGCATTACATCGATGACGCCATCGGGCTCTGCGGCTTTTTGTCGTCATTTAGAGGCCAATTCGGCGGGAGGATTCCGTATCACACGCATAATATACCACATATCATCTCACTTGCGACCGGGATGGAGATTGATAAAGAGGGACTATGGGAAATAGCTAGAAGGAATCGAAATCTGGTGAGAGCCCTTAATGTAAGAAGAGGCATGAGGAGAAAGGATGAGAAGCCTCCTGAGGACCATTGGAAGGTAAGAGACCCTGAGATGGAAACCAGATTGCTTGACGCCTATTATGAATTCAAGGGGTGGAATAATGAAGGTATTCCTACCAAAGAGACTTTGGACGAACTGGGCTTGGACTATGTGAGCGAAGACTTCGTACAGAGGGGGATCTTGACAGATAATGAAGGTACTCCTTCCAAAGAGACTTCGGCGGAAAAAGAGAAGGACTAAAGTGAAGGGGGATGGTAACCGTGAAGGGTGGGTTAAAAAGGAAAATAGTTAAAGAAATAAAAGTTGATGTTGATAAATGCACTGGTTGCCGGTCGTGTGAGATAGTCTGCTCCGCCTTTCACGCAACGCCAAAATATAGCAACATTAATCCGGGGAGGGCCCGGATTCGAGTGGTTATTGATGAACTGAGAGATGTGTATGTTCCGGTACGTGCAGGTGAGTATACTGCAGCCGAATGTATGGGCAGAGACACTTATACGCTTAACGGAAAGGAATACGACGAGTGCGCCTTCTGCAGGGCTTCCTGCCCATCCAGGGATTATTTCAAAGAACCCGATTCCGGTCTCCCTCTAAGATGTGATATGTGTGAAGACGAACCGCCTTTATCAGAGCCCATGTGTGTTCAGGTGTGCCAACCTGGTGCCCTGACTTACGAAGAAAGGGAAGAGGAAGGAGGAGAAGAAGAAGTGAAGTGGGAGGAGATGGAGATAGGATTGGAATCATTGGCAGACAAATATGGATTGCAGAAGCTAATGGATACCGTTGCCCGAATGTCAATGTCAAAGAAGGAAAACATTAAGGCGAAAGAAGAGGAATAAAAAGACAGTGGAGACTGTAGCTCCATACAAAGAGATCATAGATGTAATAAAAGAGAGCGGTGGAGAAGCCTTGAAATTATGCTTTCAATGCGGATTATGCTACTATATGAAGTTGACTCTGGCTTGACACACAATGGCGAATCCCGTATAATAGTTTGAACCCGAAAAAGGAAATTCTTATCATCTCACCCTCCATGGCCCCTTCTTTTTTTGCTAATCGTGGTTAGTATATGAATAGTTGAAACAAATGGAAATTCAAATTTGGGTGGCA
>CAZENC010000565.1:0-2091 GCA_964513115.1 uncultured Desulfobacteraceae bacterium
GGTTTCACGCTTCGATTGACGAAATTACTTCTAAATGCAGTTCTTGTTCTCTTTTACGGCAGGAGCAGTATCTTCCAATTCATACGCGCCCTCTTGTCGCTGCGGGTGATTTTTACTCATGAATCCATTAATAGCCTTGCCATAATGGCATAATTATAAAATTAAATCGGTTGCTTGTCAATAAATAAGTTGTAAAGAAAGATGCGATCCTATCTTTCCTCTATCTCGTATATGTAAGTAAGTTATCATTATCGATACATGAAAAACTATAACGGTTACTTGACAACTAATGGTTTGCGCGCTACTCTTGCTGCATTCAATCGGCATCTTACATTGTAACACACGGAAAACTGAGAGATGGTATATTGAATAACATATTAATTTTAAGAAATCAAATTAAGCAATATGAGGTAGTTAATGAGGGTAATCGAGAATATCGACAAGGAAGTTGCTAAAGCAGTAGCTTTCTATTGGAAAACTCGAAAGACTCAGAAAGCAAAGCAAATAAAAGGTGGAAAATCTGATGCCGGGTTACGAAGTGCCGTAACAGGTGGCGCTCAATTGGATGGATTTGTTTCCCTGTTCGCAAAAATTATTCAAGAAGCTGGTATAGCACCGGAGTGTATCTTCTACAAGAAATTGCTTGAACTCCCGGGCTTTTTCAGGCCAACCAAGGAATGGGATCTATTAGTTATAAAAGATGGAATGCTTGTTGCGGCGATAGAAACAAAGTCTCAGGTTGGCCCATCATTCAGTAATAATTTCAACAATCGGACTGAAGAGGCAATGGGAAGTGCTATTGATCTTTGGACAGCTTTCCGTGAAGGTGCATTTAACAGCGGTACACCACCTTTTCTTGGATATTTTTTCATGTTGGAAGATTGTGATGCATCCAATAGGGCGGTGAAAGTCAAAGAACCACACTATAAAGTTTTCCCGGAATTTATCGGTGCATCTTATATGAAGCGATATGAGTTATTCTGCAGGAAATTGGTTTTGGAACGTCATTATACATCTGCCGCATTTATTACTTCAAGAAATGACTCAGGGCTTGATGGGATATATAACGAGTCGGCTCATGATATTGGGATGGCGAAATTCGCAACAGCTTTGACGGCTAACATTGGAGCTTTTGCCTGATGGAAAAATCAACTAAACAGCGCCTTATTAATGGCGATGCACGTGACTTATCGTTTTTGCCGGATGAGTCCATACATTTAATTATTACTTCTCCACCGTATTGGAATTTAAAAAAGTATAACGATAACCCGAGTCAATTAGGCCATATTGACGATTATGAACACTTCCTTGGTGAGCTGAGAAAAGTTTGGGAGCATGTATTTAGGGTTCTTGTTCCCGGCGGTCGGCTCGTTTGCGTAGTTGGAGATGTGTGCGTTTCCAGAAGACAATTTGGGAGACACCTCGTATTTCCTCTTCATTCGGATATTAGTGTTATTTGCCGAAGAATTGGTTTTGATAATCTGAATCCTATTATTTGGCATAAAATAGCTAATGCAAGTTTTGAAGTCGAAAATGGTTCAAAGTTTTTAGGAAAACCCTATGAACCGAATGCTATAATAAAAAATGATATTGAGTTTATTTTGATGCAACGTAAGCCTGGCGGTTATCGTAAGCCAACGGATGAGCAACGGCGATTGAGTAAATTTGATAAAAAAGATTTCAATGAATGGTTTCAGCAAATTTGGACAATTCCAGGTGCATCAACAAGAAAACATCCGGCCCCATTTCCGATAGAACTTGCCACTCGTCTGGTCAGAATGTTCTCTTTTTATGGTGATACTATACTCGATCCTTTTTGTGGGAGCGGAACATCATTAATTGCAGCACTTAGGAATGGCAGAAATGGAATAGGCATAGAAATAGATCCCGAGTATTGCCGTATGGCGGCAAAGATTATGAAAACTGAATGTGTGGGCTTGTTTAGTAAAACGAATTTGATATTTGAAAAGACTGTCGAAAGATTTGGTGGTATGGTTCGAGTATGTCATGACAGTCAGATGTATCAAGTAACGAAAATGAGAAAAGCAATGGTATAGTCTGCGTCCTAATACTCCGAAGGAATTCAGGGCG
>CAZENC010000566.1:0-2084 GCA_964513115.1 uncultured Desulfobacteraceae bacterium
GCCTTACCCTATTAGAGGTGCTGGTATCCATAGCCATACTCGGGATTCTCATGGGCGCTATTTACGGCACTTATACCTCAACCGTAGAGGCTATCCAGATAGCCCGTGAAAAGGGTAAAATATACCAGATGACACGAATCGTCTTTGATAGAATGACCAAAGATCTGGAATCAGCTCTTATAAATGTCAGCAACCCGCATGAAAAAATTCGTCTTGGAATGATCGGCAAAAACCAGGAATTAGACGGAAAGCCAGCGGACAGAATTGATTTTACTACCCTGAATCACCTTGCCTTGGGAGGTGAGGGCCTGCAGACGGATCTCTGCGAGGTGGGATATCAGGTTGTGGAGGATACTGAAAACGAGGGTTTTAAGCTGTTTCGCAGGGATGACGGAATCCCGGATGATGAATTGATTGACGGGGGTTTCAGCCATGAAATGGCCAGCAGGGTTACCGGCCTCGATATAATCTTTCAAGACGAGAAAGGGAATGAATTTGATGACTGGAACAGCACTGGAGGAGAGCATGCAGGAAAACTCCCTTCGTTGATTACCATAAAGTTGTCTCTTATGGATGAAGAGGGCCGGGAATACCTGTTCGCGACAAGTATACACCCGGCATTGGCAGGCAGGAAAAAAGGATAGGCCAAAGCCGGCCCCTTTGGCGTCGGATTTTTATATATGTCAGAATGCCGAGCAGATGAAAATGCTATTTCGCAAAAACTATCCTATTTCAGACAATAGGGGTGCCGCCCTTGTGATAACCCTTCTGATCATTGCAACGTTAACCGGTTTAACCGTTGCCTTTTCAGAGGATTCGGGTACCGAGTTAAGTCTGGCCGGTTACTCAAAGGACGGCTACCGAGCCTATCAAATCGCACGGTCAGGCGTGGATCTCGCTCAGGCACTTCTTGATGAGGACGAAGACAGGGATGTGGACAGCCTTTCAGAGGACTGGGCCCTTTTTGATGCTGATTCATTTCCGGAAAAGCTCCCGGAAGAAATTTCCCTTACCGCGAGGATCACTGACGAAAATAGCAAAATAAACATCAACTCCCTGAAAAAGGAAGATGGTGAGATCGATGAAGATAAGGCGGACCAACTATCAAGACTTTTTTCGGTTCTGGGTTTGAGCGAAAGTTATGTCAATTCCATTCTGGACTGGCTCGACAGTGATGACATTGAACGCATGGACGGCGCAGAATCCTATTACTATCAAACCCTTGAACCTCCCTATGAGTGTTTCAACGGTTCCTTTCTAACTGTCGGGCAGGTCTTCATGGTTAAAGGTATTGAAAATATCAGGCATTTCGGAGAAAACCAGGCGAAAAGCCTTTTGGACTACATTACGGTTTACTCCAACGGACAGATAAATATAAACACGGCTTCCATTGAAATCCTTCAGAGCCTTGATGACGCCATAGACGAATCTGTTGCACAGTCGATTATTGATTATCGAAGTCAGGAAAGCTTTTCATCCGTTGATGATCTTGGGAAGGTTGCATCAGTCGACAGCGAACTTCTCAACAGAATCAGAGCGAAGATTACAGTAAAGAGCTCCCATTTCACCATAGAGATGAAAGCAAGCTGCAGTGAGGCGGTGTCCCACCTGAGGGCGGTGGTGGTTAGAGTTGCGGAAGAATCAGAACTGATAAGCTGGCAGGTTATTTGATTATGTTGAATCCCTTCAAAGAGTTTTTCGCACCAAAATTTGTAGTTGGACTGGAAGTCACCGATAGTTATATCGGGGCTGTCCAGGTGTTCAACTCAATGAAGGGCCTGGAAATAGACCGGATAGCCTTTAGGGAAATAGAAAATCCTGACCAAATATCCCAGGAATTGACAGAGTTTTTTGCCAAGGAAGGGTTCAGACATGAGATGCTTATCACCTGCCTTCCCACGTCTTCGTCAATTATTCGGCAGATTCCCATGGCGTTTGATAAAGTGAAAAAACTTGACAAAATTATAAAATATCAAATGGAACCCTATGTGCCATATCCTATAGATAAAATTGTTGTCGATTTCCTGCCGTCCGGGCCGGATGATAATATTACAACCATCGGTGTTCAAAAAGAGCTGCTTGCG
>CAZENC010000567.1:0-2078 GCA_964513115.1 uncultured Desulfobacteraceae bacterium
ATAGTTAATTAGTTAAATGAGTTAATTGGTTAAATAGTTAAAAGGTTAAATGGCTAATCTGGTTGAGTTCGTTAGGATCGTTTGGATCGTTTGGATCGTTTAATTTATTATTTGACACGGGGTCCGCATATGCGGACCACACGGATAGGCACGGTTTGTATCTTAGATTTTAAAATAGCTATGTATCTCACGGAGATCACAGGGAACACAGAGATAGTAAGGATCGTATAAAAGGGCTATGGGAAAGCCATTATGGGGCAAAAATACGCCTGCTTATTTTGGCCCTGAAAGGCTTTCCAATTGTCCCGATGAGAATTCACCGGGACGCCTGCTGTGCAGGGCTTTTAAACGATCTTACCTGATGCGCAAGCAAGTTATAACCGTGGAATCCGCGTGCGCTGCGAAGCAGAGCCCGTGTCTAAAAGAAGAATTTTTGGTTAATTGGCCCAGTGAAATACGCTACGCTGTTACTACCTAAATTTCACGGGCTAAAGTTAACGAACTGAACGAATGGAACTAATAGAACCAATACAACTGCCGTTTCTATCGTTGTTTTTTTATTCGCTCGGCGAGTTCCGTAACCCGCTGCTTGAGCACCTTGATGCTGACATCCTTTTGACCGGATTCATACATGGCCCGCTGAAACTTCTCTCTCTCTTGATCCAAAAGTTTTTCAAGTTTCTGAATGGTATGATCGTAGTGGTTGTTTTGGAAATCGGCAAACTGCTTTTCCATAATTTCAAGCCGCCGTGAAACGGCTCGAATATTTCGAGTAATCGTGCTTGGAACCCGTTCTTTTGTATCTCCCTCTCGCGTGTGCGAATTACCGTAGAACTGGTTCTTGATCTTCTTTTCACTCAGAACCTCATCGATCACAGTGGGGTGTATGGTGGTGAGCTTGTCTGCAAAACCATAGATAAGCGCCCCATCGCACAAAACATTAATGAGCCTGGGGATACCCCCTGAACTCTGATAGATTTTCTCAAAGGTCTCGTGCGCAAAAAGGGTGTCTCCATTGTCTCTGCCTGCCACCTTTATGCGATGAAGGATGTATTCGCGGGTTTCATCTGCCCCTAAGGGCTCGAGCACAAAGTCCATGGTAATCCGCTGTGCAAGCTGGCGCATGCTCTTCCGTTCGAGTTTGAGCTTGAGCGGAAATTGACCCGCGAGGATAATCTGCACGAGATTATCCTTCCCCACATTGAGGTTTGAGAGCATGCGGATCTCCTCCATGCTTGTAGGCGAGAGATTTTGTGCCTCATCAATGATCAGAAGACATCGGTTGCGGAGTGCATACTGATCGAGAAAGAAATCGTAGAGTTCATCGTAGCATGTGCTCTTGTTGTGCTGGTCCCCTTTAAGATCGTACTCTCGTAAGATCATCTGCATCAATTCCAGAGGGTTGACATTGGTATTAAACACGATGGCTACCTGCACGGATTCATCCAGATTTCGCACCAGATGCTTGAGCAGGGTTGTTTTCCCTGTGCCCATATCGCCGATGACGATGATAAACCCGGTTTGGTCCGTAAGACCATAGTCAAGATGGTTCAGTGCGGATTGATGCTTGGAGCTTAGATACAGGTAATCCGGGTCTGGTAAAAGATTGAATGGTTTTTCTTTAAATTGATAAAAGGAGCAATACATTGGGGGAACCGTTTGGATCGTTTGGATCGTTTAATTTATTATTTGACACGGGGTCCGCTGGTGCGGACCACACGGATAGGCACGGTTTACAGTTTAGTTTTGAAAACAACTATTCTTCTCGCGGAGATCACAGGGAACACAGAGATAGTAAGGATCGTGTAAAAGCCCTGCGTTGCAGGCGTCCCGATGAAGCAACATCGAGACCGTTGGGAAGCCTTTCAGGTAAAAAATAGGTACACATATTTTTTCCCTCAATTGCCTTCCCAAGTATCTTTTAAACGATCGCATCATATGTGTAACCAAATGATAACAGTGTAATCTGCCTGCTATGCAAAGCAGAGCCAGTGCCGAATAACTTTTGGTTGATTGAGTTAACTGAGTTAATTGAGTACATTGACTTATTTAACCTGATTAACTTATTTAACTTAATT
>CAZENC010000568.1:0-2078 GCA_964513115.1 uncultured Desulfobacteraceae bacterium
CAACAGAAATCTTTCCCAGATCAGGGACGTGTAAGGTTTCATCTGTCCTATAAACAAAAGAAGGCACCATCTGGATGGCCACGGACTCAACCTTGCCGTCTTTAATAAAGGCCCTTGTCTCCATCGCCCCAGACGGGGTGTCTACAATCACAGTTGTTTCCATTGCATTGGACGGTTGTAGTATTGCTGCCTCTATGAGGCTAGTTACCGCTCCGATGGTGGCATGGCCGCATAAATACGGATAACGCCGAGCATCCATATATATGAGCCCAAAATCAGCACCATCAGTAGTAGGTTCCGTCACCAAAGCGGCCATCATGTCCCGGTGGCCTCGTGGCTCTCGCGTTAATTGAAGTCGAACATGGTCCAGGTTATCTATAAAGTAACGGTACTTTTCTTCCATGGTCTTGCCCGGAACAGGTCCAATACCATTTATAATTAGGCGGGTTGGCTCCCCAGCCGTGTGCGAGTCAATGGTAACCAATCGTGACGGAAATCGATTGCTCAGGGCATTAGCAACAGCTGTATAGTTCATGAACAAATCCTCCCGAAAAAATCAGCTCTCCGCCTTGAAAGGAGATGGCACAAGGTTAAGAGATAAACAAAGGAGGAACCTGGACACAGTCATTAGGCTTGACTGTTCTCTTTGGGCAGCAGCCCGCAATAAGTTGGTTTTACCTGGATCCATACCTTCTGGCCCCGTCGCAAAGGCCTTAATTTGGCTATGTCGATGGCATGGATTACGGTCTTGTTTTCCAGCTCAACGAAATAGCTGACCTCACCGCCCATGTAGCTTCGGTCTATGATTGTGCCATCGAAACAATTCATGTTCGATTTTTGTCCATTTTTTTCCCTCGCAGAAACCTCATAACTCTGTGCTCTGACAACTAATTCCACTTGGTCCCCTGCCTGCCAGGCACCTGGATGATGAACCAAAATTTCATTGCCATCCCCTACTTTGACTTTGAAATTCTCACCTTCCTGCCCAATCAACACGCCGTCAAAAAAATTAGAGTGACCCAGGAAGTCAGCCACAAAGTGATTGGCAGGATAGTTATAAACCTCTTCAGGGGAGCCTTCCTGTTGCAGAAGGCCCTTATTCATTACAACAATCTTGTCTGACATGGACAAAGCTTCGCGCTGGTCATGGGTAACAAAGATGGTGGTGACACCGATCATTTGCTGTAAGTTATCGATTTCCCTGCGCATCTCTTCACGGAGGTTTGCATCCAGTGCGGATAGAGGCTCATCCATCAGCAGGACGATGGGTTCAATGACGATTGCCCTGGCCATGGCGATGCGCTGTTGCTGACCGCCTGAGAGCTGAGAGGGCATCCGGTTCTCCACACCAGGCAAGCGAACCATTTCCAGGGCTTGCATGACTTTCTCCTTAATTTGTTCCTTTGGAACATCCCTGTATTTCAAACCGAAAGCAACATTGTCAAAAATGGTTTTATGAGGGAAGAGGGCATAGTTTTGAAAAATCATTCCCAGTTTTCGTTTGTGGATAGGAATATCGTTGACTCTTTGGCCCTTGATGTATATATCACCCTCTGAGGGGGTTTCAAGGCCGGCAATCATCCGAAGGATGGTGGTCTTACCGCAGCCTGAAGGACCGAGAAGGGTGACAAGGGATCCCTCGTCTATATCCAAGTCCATTTTTTCCACAGCCACCACTTTGTCGAAGCGCTTATTAACACCTTTCAGTTGTACTACTGGGGAGCCATTGCCTTTTTCCACAGCTTTTTCCCTTATTGGTTTGCAGCTGCCCAACATAAATAGAACTGATGTGGGCAGCCTGCTTAGTTTTTTTTAACTGCCTGCCTTGATCCTGTCCCACTTCTCTGCCCATTCGATCTGGTGACCATTCCAATATGCCGGATCGGCAAAAAGGTAGCCTTCCAATTTACCAGTAGGATCGAACGCGGGTAATTTTTTGACCGCCTCAGTCATGGGAACCTTGGTTGGGTCGAGACTTGGGGGATATTTCTGTCCCTCGGCCACAGCTATGGAAGCCTCTGGGGCCAGCATAAAGTCAAGCAGTTTTTGGGCGACATCAAGGTCACTGCCCTTGATCA
>CAZENC010000569.1:0-2077 GCA_964513115.1 uncultured Desulfobacteraceae bacterium
ATATTGCTCATCTCATCTTTGGGCGCATAATAGGAAGCACCGTTTTCAGCAGATTGCTTGAGGTTTTCCTCGGACAATGCATGTGCCGTAAGCATTAGTGCGGGGATGTCCTGTTTATTGGCAATTTCAAGTAGTTCAAAGCCTTTGACACCCATGATGTCCAGGATTGCGATATCGTACGCATTACTTTCAAGAAAACGTTTTCCTTCTTCGAAGGAGGAGGCCCTGTCAACCTTACACATGTCCAAAAGATCAGTTAACGCATCAAGGACATCCTCTTCGTCATCCACGATAAGGATTTTTTTCCCACTTATCACCTTTTTTGGATCCATCACACATCCTCCTTTTAATAAAAAACAGTTGTATTTTTTTGTCTTATTCGGAGCGCTAAAAGAATTTTGTCCTAATCGTCAATCTGTGCCAAATACTAATATAAATGAGGGGTATTAAACTCCAGGGCAAGCCCTAGACCCATATTAAACGAACAAAGTATTAAAAATCATTAAAATAGGCCCTTGTCAAGAGCCAATCCCTTTTTTAGTTGAAATTTATGAGGTGGCTTAAACAGCATCATGCAGCCTTTAATCCACTTTACCGGTATACTCGTCTACTAATGTCATCAAAAATTACTCCTGCCTTTTTGCCCTTCCAGCAAGTGACCATCCCGTCGGCAAGCAAGCTTGCATCCGGTCTTGCTCCTGATCTTAAACGCTTTCGAATCATAATTAGAGAGACAATCACGGTTAACATTTGGTATAATTGAAGCATATTATCTATACTGTTATGGAATTTGATTTCGATAACCGAAAAAGCCGAGTTAATAAGATAAAACATGAGACCGCCTTTGTTGAAGCTCAAGCTTTGTGGAATGATCCTGATCGAATTGAAATCCCTGCTAAAACAACTGATGAAGATAGGTTTCTGATAATCGGCAAAATCTCTGATATATGTTGGTCTGCAATCATCACATACCGGAATGGAAAAGTCAGGATTATTTCCGTACGTAGATCCCGAAAAGAGGAGATTGTGATTTATGAAAGCTAAAGACTTAGATAAAAAGTTTGACTCTGGGGAAGATATTAGCAAGCATCTTGATCTTTCGAAAACCAAGAGACCTGGCCTGGAGGCTTTGTTTATCGATCATCAAACTTTAAGAGGAAAGTAATAACGATGTCTAACCGTTCGCTGGTGCCCGACTGCTAAACAGCTTCGCTGTTCGCAGCTGCTCGGCTCCAGTGCAAAGGAGACGAAAAGGAGGGTCGGGATATGAAAAAAATAATCCTCGGGATAATTGGAATTCTGGCAATTCTAATCATAATCTTCCTTCTCCAATCGGCCCCCATTGACCCGGCGGCTTACACCCCTCCTAAATCGCAAAATTTAGCCGGTGTGATGGCACCAAACAACCTTTTGCAGAAGGCCGAGCTTTTGGCCTTGGGAAAGATTAATGGTCCGGAAGAGGTGGCAGTGGACAGTCAGGGCCGCGTCTATGGAGGAACGCAGGACGGAAAAATCATGTGTCTTCTGCTGGATGGCAAGCTGGAGACTTTTGCCGAAACCAAAGGTCGCCCCTTGGGCATCCAATTTGACAAGAATAAAAACCTAATTGTCTGCGATTCCTATAAGGGTCTCCTCTCCATTAATCCCAAAGGGAAGATTAAAGTTCTGGCCACCTCAACGGATGGAGTTCCCTTCAAGTTCACCGATGCCTTGGATATTTCCAGCGACGGGACTATCTATTTTACGGATGCAAGCTCCAAGTACGCGCAAAATGAGTACCTCTACGACCTTTTAGAATCAAAGCCGCACGGCAGATTCCTGAGCTATAATCCAGCTACCGGCCAGATTAAGGTTCTATTGAAGAACCTTTACTTTGCCAACGGTGTGGCCTTATCTCAGCAGGAAGACTTCGTTTTGATTAATGAAACTTACCGCTACAGGATCGTCCGATACTGGTTGAAAGGCCCCAAGGCGGGAACACACGAGATCTTTATTGACAATCTGCCAGGATTTCCTGACAATATTTCAAGCAACCATAAGGGAACATTTTGGCTGGCTCTTTTTACGGTTCGAAATG
>CAZENC010000570.1:0-2075 GCA_964513115.1 uncultured Desulfobacteraceae bacterium
CCAGAGGACCTGCTTCCGCTGGATACCACAAATCCGTATGTTCATTATGACCCCAACCGATGTGTACTTTGCGGAAAATGTGTCTATGTATGCACTCAAAAAAACGGGGAACCATTGATCGACTTTACCTTTCGGGGATATGAAACGAGACTGAGCATGTCTTCTGATGTCTCTTTGATAAAAGAAAAATGTCCGTCTTGCGGGCAATGTATCACTATTTGCCCCACTGCCGGATTGCAAACAGCAACTTCTTCGGAAGCAGGTGTAACTCTCGCCGAAGGCGTTTAGGTGAAGGAACAATAATAATCACCATCGGAAAGGAGAAACTAATGACCGATATGACATCAAGAGAAAGGGTCCTTAAAGTATTTGCAAGGGAATCTGTAGATACCATGCCCTGTTTCAGTGGGCAGGGAATGGTCACCGTACCGGCCATTGATTCTATTGGTATTCCCTTCCCACAGATCCATCTTTCAGAAGAAAACATGGCTGAATCGGCTGTAAAATCAATGGAAATGTTTGGTTTTGACGGGGCTGTAGTGCCCTATGATATGTGTACCATTCCTGAGGCATTCGGCCTGGGAGTGAGTATCTATGAGAATGCTGAAGGGATCCTTTTTCCAACCATTCCCAAAAAATGGTCTTCCCCTGAAGATGTTGTGATCCCGAGCGATTATCTTAACAGGGCAAGAATGCCGGTGGTAGATGGCGCTATAAAGCTTTTAAAGGAGAAGATTGGCACAAGCCACGCCATAGGCACCTGGATTCTGGGACCGTTCACCCTTGCCGGCCAGTTGGTGGAACTGGATGTGCTCATGAAAATGGCATACAAAGAAAAGGCAAAGGTGGAAGCCCTTCTGGACAAAATAGTGGATCTCATCATTGACTTGGGCAGGCACTACCGAGAAATCGGCGCAGACTATGTAAGTTTGAGGGAAATGGGAACCGGGGCGGATCTCCTGAGCCCCAAAATGTTCAAAAAGATGATACAGCCGAGATTGCAAAAGATTTTTGAGGCATGGGATTCGCCCAGGATCCTACACATCTGCGGCTCAACGGACCTCATTATTGAGCTTATGAATGATTGCGGAGCCGAGGCTATCAGCGTGGATCATAAGAATACTCTATCGGAAAGCAGAAGCAAGATCGGTAAGGATGTCCTTCTCTTCGGTGATTATGATGGTTTCACCCTGCCGGGCAAGGCTTCATTCGAAGAGATTAATGCGGCGATCAAGAAATGCATTGACGGCGGTGTGGATGCGGTATGGCCGGGGTGCGATATCTGGCCTGATGTCAAGGCGGAAAACATGAAGGCCATAAACGTTGCGATTAAAGAATTTGGGAGCGTTGCCACACCAGCGGTTGGGAGGCTGTAGGATTTAGAAAAAAAGGCGCAGAGCGACTTCTTACGAGGTTATCAATCAAGAGGAGGAAACAACTATGGGAAAAGAAGAACTCAGGGAGGAGCTGCTAAAGCAGCTTCACGAAGGTGTTGTGGAATTTGAGGAGGATCAGGTCAAAGAGGCCGCGCAAAAGGTGCTTGATGAGGGGTTGAACGCTTATGACGCGGTTATGAACGGTCTGGCAGCTGGAATGCAGGAGGTCGGAGACCTTTACGACCAGCATGAGTACTTTGTTCCTGAATTGCTCATGGCGGCGGATGCCCTATATGTGGGCCTGGATATCCTGAGGCCTCATATCACATTAGAAGATCTCGGTAACAAACCCAAGGGCCAGGTGGTTATCGGGACGGTCCAGGGAGACGTGCACGATATCGGGAAAAACATAATCAAGATGATGTTTGAGGTAGCCGGTTTTACGGTCCATGACTTAGGCCGTGACGTTCCTCTTGAGAAATTTGTGGAAGAGCAGCTTAATACGGACTCCGAAATTGTCGCCCTGTCTGCCATGATGACTACCACCATGATGGGCATGGAAAAGGTCATCAAGATGATAAAAGAAAAAAATCCCAACGTGGCCATTATGTTGGGAGGAGCACCTGTAACGAGTGATACGGCGAAGTTGTTCGGGGCGGACGGGTATGCTGAAAGCGCCGGCAATGCGGTACAGGAGGC
>CAZENC010000571.1:0-2071 GCA_964513115.1 uncultured Desulfobacteraceae bacterium
CCCTATTGCCATCCAGTTGTAGACGCTTCTTACAAAATCATTTACCAGAACCTCTGCCCTGGGTTTTATGGCGGAAATCTGGTCCATAATATTTACCTCCTCATCATCATTAAAAGAATTTATAATTATTCAGTATTAAAGCTCCCTGCAGCCCCGCTGACGCGGGATCTCCCCTTCGCTCCGACAAGCTTGCAGGAAATCTCCAAATGTAAGTAATAATATTATTATAAATGCTTCTTTTAAAACTTCAAGTGTTATGGGCTTTCTTTTGTGCCTTGATAGGATCACGGGCCTCCAGGTCCCTGATCCTTTCGAGCAGAGGCGGATGGGAGTAGTTTAACCATACGTACAGGGGATGGGGCTGAAGATTAGACAGGTTATCCTTTGCGATCTTCTTTAAGGCCCTTACGAGGGGACCGGAATCGTTTATGATTCTCAGGGAATAGAGATCGGCCTCCCGTTCAAACCTCCTGGAAAGGGCCATTCCTGCAGGACCAAGGAAAAAGCTGACAGGCTCCCACATTATACCCACCAGAAAAAGCCCGGCATACGCGGGCATAATGGAAAATCCGAAACTTTCAAATATAAGGTCCCATGTAATCATCTTCGATGCCAGGTAAAAGAGTAAAACAGAAACCGCCGAGGAAAGGGCAAGTTGCTTCTTGATATGGTTTTTCTTGAGATGTCCGATCTCGTGGGCCAGCACCGCCATTATCTCGTCCACATCATGAGATTGAATCAGGGAATCGAACAGCACAATCCTTTTCGCCTTTCCGAGACCTGAAAAATAGGCATTGGTATGGCGACTCCTCTTCGTTGCATCCATCTGGTAGATGCCCCTTATTTCAAGCCCTTCCCTTTTCGCCAACTCCTCTATCCTGAAAATCAGTTCGGGATCGGCAATGGGTGTAAACTTGTTGAAAATGGGAGCAATGACCGTGGGGTAAAGGATTGTCATGAGCAATTGAAAACCCAGAAAAACGGCAAATGCATAGATCCACCACATATCCCCGGCATACCCGACCAGCAAGAAAAGCGATGAAAGCAGAATACCGCCAAGAACGATGATCAGCAGAAATGACTTGACCATGTCGGAAACCCAGATCTTAAAGGTTTTTGTGTTAAAGCCGTACCGTTCCTCGATAACAAAGCTGTGATAATAATCAAAAGGGAGGTCCGTAATTGCGGTCAAGAGCCCGGGAATCCCAAAAAATAAGAGCCCGGCCAATATATAATTGATATCAGACAATTTAACGGCCAGCCAGGGAAGAACTCCCGAGAGAATAATGAAGAGGAATACTATCTTAAGCACACCTGCTTGAACCAGGGAAAAAACGGATTTGTCAAGTGTATATTGACGGATCTTTTTCACCTCATCTTCGTCAATAATCCCCTTGAAGGCCTCGGGGACCCTGTCTCCGGTTTTTTTGACATAATTGGCGTTGATTTTGTCTATTGCCAGATCCGCAAGAGAAGTAATCACATAGAAGGTAAGATAAATGATCAAAAACGAGTTAAAAGCTATCATATAAACATTCCTTGCTTACCCTGATGTTGCAGAAGCCGAGGACGCTGCCCCGGTGAAATAGGCTTCGCCCCAATTGAATATGCTTCGCATTCAATAGGGCAAGCATTTCACAGGGCAGGCAGATCCATGACGTCAAGGGTGGAGCTTTTGACATGTTGTTTATGCAACTAAAAGGTTTGTGTTGCTCGCGACAATATAGATTCACCCGTTCTGATAGTCAAAGTATTTGGTATTAGGGCATGGGGATCTCTTTTCAAAACTCGCATCACGAATTCTGCTGAAGGAGTCGAACGCCCCCATTCCCGCAAAGATGCGGCCGGGGGGCTGCCAATCAAGACGAACGCCACGATCAAGACACCCTTTAGGGGCTGTCCCGGGTTGAATTTCAGGTATATACTTCCGTTCCATGAATGATGGCAAAATATGCGGCTTTTGAAAAGAGACCCCCATGCCCACACTTTTACTGTATAGGAGACACAAGGCTCAATCATCAAGGCGAAGCTTGCCCGCCGTGCGGCAGGCGGGGTATGGGACTCTTCGAAA
>CAZENC010000572.1:0-2067 GCA_964513115.1 uncultured Desulfobacteraceae bacterium
TAGCTATCCGGATGAGTGTATGCTTATTACCGGCCAGGCGATTGAGCTTGGCATAGATTTCAAGGTCTTCATACTCAGTGTCGGCCCTGCTTTTACTTTTTACAGAAATGCGTTTGGTGCAAAAACGGTTGAGGGAGTAATCGGTGGTGGTGCATGGAACGCGAAAAGTTCTCCTGGAGCAAAAAAATTCGCTGAGCATTACAAAGAAATCACGGGAGAAGAGATGGGTAATTACTGGGGCTCAATATACTTTTACTCTGCGATGCAACACTTTAAGCAGGCTGTAGAAAAGGCGGGAACTCTTGACCAGAAAAAGATAAGGGCTATTATGGCAAAAGAGAAATTCGACACGGCCCTGGGTCCATTCTGGTACGATAAGAGGCAAATCTCCGTAAATCATCCAGGTGAATGGGGTCAATGGCAAAATGGCGTGTTTGAAGTCATAGACCCCGGGGAGAAGCGTACTGCACCGCCTATAGTAAAGCCGGCGTGGCCGAAAAAGCCGAAAAAGTAGGTATTGAGTTTGGAAACGGCAATATAAATTGAAAAGACTGCTTAGAAAGGAGGTGCAAATAAAGGAGAAAAAGCGGGACGAGATGTGTAACAAAGGGTTCAGAAACAGAAAAGGAGGGACAAAATGAAAAGTAAAGTATTGCTTGGGTTGCTCGTGATTACCGTAGCTGTGGTGTTCTTATTTAGTGTTGGGGCCACAAAATCACTTGCCAAGGATAAAATCGTAATTGGCCAGGCTATCTCTCTCTCAGGTCCGGTAGCGGGCGGTGTTGCCATAGCGGGCGGTCGAATCTACGAGATGTGGGTTGAGGAGGTCAACAAAAATGGCGGAATATATGTGAAGGAGTATGGCAAAAAGTTGCCTGTTGAACTTAAAAGATATGACGATAAAAGCGATATAGGCACGATGACGAACCTGCTGGAAAAATTAATATTGGAGGACAAGGTCGACTTCGTCTTCCCCCCCTGGGGCACAGCTTGGCTCTTTGCCGCCGCTCCTATCGCCAACAAGTACGGGTATATACTGATTGGAGGCCCCGGCGGAGCATTGAAGCTAAAGGAGCTTAGCCTCCCCTACTTTTTCCAGGTTTTGAATTTTTCCGAAACTCAGGCCCCTGCTCTTGCGGACATTTTTAAAGAAGTCGGCGTGAAGTCGGTGGCGATGATATACCGCGGAGACCTCCACGGCGTAGAGTATGGTAATGCCATGGTTCCGTTTTTCAAGAAGAGAGGAATTGAAGTCAAAGTTAACAAGAGCTTTCCTCCGGGCATTAAGGACTTATCGCCCTTATTGAAGGAGGCCAAGTCGCTTGGTGTCGATGCCTTTTGCTCTGCCTGCTATCCTGGTGGCGGTATGCTTCTTACCGGCCAGTCAATGGAGCTTGGCATTAACTTCAATGCTTTCTTTCTCACAGTCTTGCCATTTTCCCCGAGCCTGTATAGAGGTACCTTTGGCGTACGTGGGGTGGAGGGAGTCATGGGCGGCGGCGCCTGGAACGCGAAAACTTCTCCCGGAGCCAAGGTTCTCGTTGACAAATTCGTGAAACGCTTCAAGGTAGAGCCCGACTACTGGGGAGGCCTGTACTATTGGTCATCGCTGCAGCATTTCCAGCAGGCTATCGAGAAGGCGGGAACCCTGGATCAGAAAAAGATAAGGGCCATTATGGCCAAAGAGAAGTTCGACACGGCCTTGGGGCCATTCTGGTACGATAAGGATAGATATTTTGTAAATCATCCCGGTGAGATAGGTCAATGGCAAAATGGCGTGTTTGAGGTCATAGACCCCGGGAAGAAGCGTACCGCGCCACCTTTATATCCCAAGCCGGCGTGGCCGCAAAAGAAGAAATAAATATAGTCATGTGAGCAAAAAAGGTAGGCAGGCTGTCTCAAATGGTGCAAGCATAACACCTTGAGGTTATTATCCTGGAGGTGTTGATATGCGCCTTTTGGACAGCCTGCGGCTGTAATTGACAAAACTTAGGAAGCCATCACAATGATTATAAGAATCCTGGACGTAGCGATTGCCGGTTTAATGCTGGGCGGTATCTATGCCTT
>CAZENC010000573.1:0-2059 GCA_964513115.1 uncultured Desulfobacteraceae bacterium
CATATGGGTCTCCCCTCTGGAAGTGGAAAACTGTCTGGGAGAGCATGAAGCGGTCCTCGAAAATGCCGTTGTTGGTTGTAAAGATAATAAGGGACTGACTAAGCCCAAGGCATTCGTTGTGCTCAGGAACGGTTTTGAAGCTTCAGACGAGCTGACTCAAGAACTGAAGACATGGGTCCAGAAAAGACTTGCCAAATACAAGTATCCTCGCTTTATAGAATTCCTTCCGGAATTGCCCAAGAGCGCAACCGGAAAAACTCAGCGGTTTAAGCTCCGTCAAGATGGATGAATTCCATCTTGTTTTTTCATTCCATATAACTATCCCTAATTGTTGATATCAGCAGTTCCGATATCTTTGATTTCGAAATTTTTCGAAATTTATTCCCTTACTAGATATTATCAAAAGGCCCATATGGGGATAACATCTTGTTTTTCCAGCATTTATGCAATCACTTCCTTATGGCACAATTCATGCAGTTAATAGAGTAAAAGAGAATTAAAGGCATAACTATTTAATGCCCTTTTCAATAACTAAAGGCAGGTGATTATATGGGTATGTAATTATGATCATGAAAAAGCGGAAAAACTGAAAGAAGAGCTTAAGGCAAAGGCAAATATGCTCTACCTGGTAGACCATATCGAGAAAACGAAAGAAGTTTATCAGGAATACGCACGGCCATCGGCGAGCTGGTTTGTGGGATAAAAGGAGACAAAAAATGATGCAATACCCGAAATATAAAAAAGTGCTTTTTTGCACCGATTTCCCTCAAAACTCAAATTACGCCTTTGAGTTTGCCAGTGGAATTGCCAAAAAGGTGTTGCGGCGTAGCCCGGTTCCCATCTTTGTAATCCCTTGCAGGAAAAAACTTGAACGAACATAGGGAGAGTCTTGGAGATAACCGGTCATATATAATAGATCTTTCGTATTCATTGTGAATGTTTGAAACTCCGGACCGCAATCGCTCTTTAAAGACATTTAAAGAACACTTCATAAACGACTTGCAGGAGGTGATATTCGCCATGTACGTACCAAGATTAGTAACCCGCTATTTGAAAAGAGGAATCAAACTCTACGGACCAAAGGTATGCGTGGTTGATGGTGACAAGAGGTTTACATATAAAGAGTTTGGTGATCGTGTTAACCGCCTTTCCAACGCCTTGTTGATCATGGGGATTATGCCTGGAGACAGGGTTGCATTTTTAGGGCCTAATGACCACCGCATACTGGAGTCTTATTATGGCGTGGTGCAGATAGGTGCTATTTTGACATGTCTTAATATTAGACTGGCTCCGGAGGAACTACTCTACATACTGAATCACTGCGGGGCAAAAGCGGTATTTGTTGACCACGAGTATACTAACCTTATTACTCCGATACTCAACAAGTTAGAGACCATACAGAAATTTGTTTTGCTTACTAATGGAGACAGGCCATCCGGTATTGACTGGCCCGGCTACGATAGTTTGATAACGGCGGCATCTCAGGAGGCCCCCCCTGAACCACAGATGGACGAAAATGATGTAGCCGAGATATTCTATACAAGCGGTACAACTGCCCGGCCTAAGGGTGTTATGCTCACTCACCGTAACCTTTCTGCCAATGCCTATACATATATGACGACGCTTGCACTTACGGATAGGGATGCTCAGTTGCATACCGTGCCTCTATTTCATGTTAATGGCTGGGGAGCACCACATGCCCTTACTGCGGTTGGCGGCAAACACGTTATGGTGCGTCAGTTTCGCGCTGAGACTGTTTTTGAGAATATTGAGCGAGAAGGTGTAACTATCTGTGCTATGGTGCCGGCAATGCTGAATACCCTTCTCAACTATCCAGACTACAAAAAATACAAGCTTACCACCTGGAAGAAACTGATTATCGGCGGGGCTCCGGTGCCGGAATCCTTCATCAAAATTGCTTCAGAAAAGTTCGGTGTCGACGCCCATGTGGTCTATGGTATGACGGAAGCCTCACCTATTGTCACCATGGCTACATTGAAGTCACATCTCAAAGAGCTGCCGCGGAGCAAACAATACAGACTGAAGGCCAAGACGGGCA
>CAZENC010000574.1:0-2053 GCA_964513115.1 uncultured Desulfobacteraceae bacterium
TATCAAATAGACGCTTCCATGCAGGAAAAAGATTGAAATCCAGAAGATACAGTTCCCCTATCTGCCGGATCTTTGATTTCTGGATACCAAGGGTAAAAAGATCAGGTACGAGGAAAACGTCTACGCCTTTAGTTCCCAGGTCCCAGACAATTTTGTTGATTTTATTTTCGGCACGCATGGGGAGGGCAATAAATACCATGTCGATGCCTTTGGACATGGAGAACTCAGAGCATTCGTCAACAGAGCCGAGAACCGTTCCAGGGACATCAGGAGGTACTTTAATTTCTTCGCCTTTTGAAAGGCGGTCATCAAAAAAACCGAGAATTTTTATGCCCATCCAGCTCTTGATATGAAGAAACTGCGTCAGTTTTCGGCCTGCCTCTCCGGCTCCTACAATAACGGCGCTGCGCTGGTTGTAGCCCTTTTTCCTGAAGGAAGCCAATAAAAACCTGGCTGCAACCCTTACGGCCGTTATTCCTAAGAATACGAACAACGACCATAAAAGGAATTCCTTGTTCCGAAAAAGGCAGAAAGGCCAGAGCATGGCCAGCTGTTCCTTAGTGCTTAATAGAAGAACGAGGATATTAAATATGAGCAGGACGGAAATCCAGGCAAAAATGATGATCTTGATTTGGTTTAAAAGGGAAATACTGCGCCATGATTTGTAGACATTAAACAGGGAAAATATGATTGCCAGGAGCAAACTTCCATAAATAGCCAAGACACGCATTAACTCCGGCTCACCATAAAACTTTCTAACCAGCCAGGTTATAATCAAAAGGATAGCAACATCCACTATCCTGTGAATAACGCTAATTATCGAGGCATATCTTCTGAGGATATTCATAAGCCCTTTTCATTATCAAACAATTAGCCGATTTCCAAAATAAAAACCTCATTATCTTATAGCAAAGATATAAAAAAGATATTAGCAATTTGTTTTCTCAATGTCTATAAGAGGTCAAGGCGGTTACATGAATACTCTACACAGCTTGCCCGGCGAGACCGCTTCCAGCCCGTTGGGGTTACAGACCGTGGAGGTCTGACACCCTCACTTTAAATTTGACATTGGTGTGTCACTACTGTTACACTCAATTTTAGTGTTGTAGCAGGAGGAAAGAGCCATGCCATCTAAAAAGCCACGTATAAACATAGTCTTAGATGATTTTCTCTACCAAAATGTCCGACTTTTGGCAGAAAAGGATAATATTTCATTGTCGGCAAAGGTTAGGGATTTGCTAAAAGAAGCCTTGGAAATTCAAGAAGATATCGCCCTTTCAGAATTTGGTGAAGAAAGAGAAAAATCATGGGATGATTCTAAGGCCTTTACCCATAATGATGTATGGTCTTAAGATCCCGCTCTTGTTAAAAAGACAATGGCATACAAAATCAATTACCATCAGAATGTTAAAAAATTTGACCTTCCTAAAATTAATGCAAAAAACAAGAACATGATCAAAAAAGCCATCGAGGAACGGCTTGCCACACGACCTGAAACCTATGGAAAGCCTTTGCAAAGAACCCTTAAAGGATACTGGAAGTTAAGAGTCGGAGATTATCGGGTGGTTTTTAAAGTTTCCAATAATACTATTTTCATCTTTGGTATAATTCACAGAAAAGAAGTTTACAGGCTAATCAAGAAACGGAGAGAGGTTTGAATTTTTCATACAATGAGTAAAATGTCTGTAACTACTCAGGTGGGTAGGCTGAAGACTGAAGACTGTTAGGAAAAACGGGAATACGGCTCATTTTGAAGCCATGTTTGTTGTGAGAATCTGCTCTCTCTCCACCAAAGTGCGTCAATTGTGCTTTTCGGACCCCTTCAGCCTTCGGTCTAAACAGCTTCAGCCTGACTACGTGAGTAGTCACGATTTTTATTTCAGAGTTTATAGACAATGGCGGTTTTCGCCCGGTTTTGCAAAGGTCTCTGACGGCGGTCTTCCCATTGGAATAGTTCCGGCTTACTTGTATTTCCCCTCCTACATTAAATCTCCGGTAAAATGTCAATTGCGGAGCCCTTATTCATGAAAGTTGAAATCACTGCCAAATATAA